>CAYYEN010000069.1:0-9915 GCA_964470795.1 uncultured Spirochaetaceae bacterium
TCGATTGATTGACGCTGAGCTCGAGTGTTGGTACCCATGATCTTTGATAATGTCTCGGTTAGTATTTTGTTCTCGATATATGTAGGAGTTCCTACATAAGTAACAACGTCTTTAACTAATCTGTTAATCACGGCAGAATCACTCTCGATATTTGAATCAACTACTGAAGTTTCACCATCTCTGTCTTTAGTAGATAATACATCTTTGGTTGTAGTAAGATATTTATTTCCAACAGATATATAAGCACCGTAAAATTGCTTCATGTAATATTTCATTTTAGTCTGGATATTTGACCAAGTAATTTCATATAATACCCTATCGGTTAACGGTCTTTTTGAGAATGTCTCGTAAGTGTCGATCGCTGTTTTGTCAATTAGTTCCCAAATACTCTCGTATTTAGCATAACCTTTGTTAACTAAAACATTTTGTAATACATATTCGCCCTTATCTTTAATGAAGTCAAAGTTAGGGAAAATAGTTGCATAAGACATCGAATACATTAATAGATTTACCATGAATAGAATATTGTTTCTTAATTCTTCATTTTGAGTGGTAAATGCTATATATAAATATGGAAATGTAAGAGAAAATATCTCTTTAATTGTTCTGTCGTTAATAGTTGTTCCACCGAATTGTCTCGATGTTTCTTTGGTTCATGATTTAATGATGTTCACTATGTCGTCTTTAGGTAACGGTAATATTTCGATGAATTTCTTTTTATGTTTTTCATTGAATATTAGTTGAGACGGCATTCTTCCTGATATTGAGTCCATGTTACCGTAGTAGGAAAGTAACTCTGTCAAGGCTTTATTGAACTTATTTAGGAAATCACGTTCGTTTATTTTTAGGTTATCTTTAAAATAATCCACCATGATATTAATACCTTCTTAACTCTCTAGAAAGAAATTGGTTTCGGTGTCATTTTTATAAACCTCAGTAATGTAATGGTAAACGTTCTTAAAGCTAATTTTTATGTTCATAAGTTCACCTCGCAATCGAATTTTATTTATAATTAATTATTCAAACCCGATTAAATGACAATCTTTTCTTATTGAATAATTAATTATAATAAGAGAGGTGACTAATATGAAAAGAATTTCCTGAAACCTACCTGAAGTTGCTCTGCCTGATTTTAGATTCTATGATACTGATAGTAAAACTAAAGAAGGACAAACTCCGATTACCGAATTAATCCTTACAAACAACAGTTATTTCATCGGAACATCTGGTGGTAATAAACTATTATGTTACCATATATCCGACGGTAAATATATAGTTGTATCTTATAATAGAAATACAGAAATTATATTTGAAGATATTATAAGCATATATAATGGTGGAATAAATATTAATACGGAATCCGATTCAAACTCTGCAGTAGTAAGTATAATAAATGCTGATGGAACTGTAGGTGAACAAGATGAATAATACAGTTATTAAAAGTGTAATCAAAAAGATATATTCGATAAACTACAACAACATTAAACTTGAACAGAATGATGAACTTATCATATCGAGAACAACTAACGACTTCCATCAATTATTGTTCATGAATGATGAAGTAACAAACATCCACTTAATTCCTTACTTTGAAACCGAGAGTAAATCAACACAGACAGGTTTATTCTACCGAGATAATAGTTTCTACAACCATCCAATTTACGGTGATAATCTAATATCTTTTAGATTGTCATTAAACGGTATAAGAAACAATAAGTATTATAGAGTTAGATTTATAGTTTCCCCAACCGATAAACACGGAGATAATTCAACTAAATTATACACGGTATTAAACGGAAGAGATATAATATCAAATCAAGAAATAACACAAGAAAATACAACGATAGATCATATATTCTTATCAGATGCATCAGTTATGAGCATAGCAGTTACGATAGGTAAGATTCATATTCACGATATAATAATCGATGAAGTTGAAGTAATGGATCGTGTGTCTAAGAAAGAAACAATCGAGTTACCAGACTTAATGAATTTAAAGGCATATGCGGTTGTTAAGCCATCTTTGCTTACTAACATCGATAGGGATATAACTAAATTCCCGATAATTCGAGGTGTTGGATTAAATGTATTATTCGATCGAGTAGATGATGTAATAATTGTTGAAAGAAATAAAGAAAACGACGTTATCCAAGATAATATCGGAACACCAGAATACTTAATAGATATTAAAGTGTTTAACGGTGGTCTAATAACCAACAAAATAATCAGTGAAGATATCTCTAAATTAAGTAACACAAGGGGTTATGTTACATTCGACTTAGATGAAACAACCCCAGAAACAATCCTATATATACTAGTTTACCAACTACTATAGGTTTGAATAATTAATTATAAATAAAGAAGGTGAAAAATATGAAAAATACAAAGGCAGCATTTAATATAGCTTTTTTCAGTTGTTTTGTGATACCTGCATTTCTACTTACTATTTTTGCTATAAGTGTCATGACACAAATACCGTTATTCGTTAGTTTCTGAACTTGAATAGCCGGAGGAATGATATGATTATTAGTTGTTATAGAAGTTATTATTTTCTTAATAGCAGTTATATTATGGTATACTCTTAGATTAAAAACCATCGAATCTATCACAACAGAAGAAGTAGTTAAACATAGAAAAAATAAAGAACCAAAAGTGATTGAAAAGATTGTTATCACTACGGTAAATAAGAAGGAAAAGAAGAAAAGGAAGGCTATAGGAGAGATCGAAAGACGAGTTGTATCTGAACTAGAGGTTGTTAAAAGGGGAGTTGTTGAGGAAGAAAAACCGAAACAAGTAAAGAAAGACCCAGACCCAACACCTATGACCCCACCGGTTGTTAGAAATAGAAGAGGACCAGGTATGTAAAGTTATTAGAAAAAGAGACCTATATTAAATAGGTTTCTTTTTGTCTATTTTGATTGAGTTTGAATAATTAATTATAAAACAACTGAAGGAAGGTGATATTTATGAGCAATAAAACTGTATTTTCTATATATACGACCGAGACTCCAGATACAATGAATTTCCAATCACCACTACAAATATCATACCTTATAAACGAAGACTACGTCATCGATATTTCAACCGGAACTTCTTATCCGTTTGTTTCTTTTTATCAAAATAGAACCAGAAACACTCTACTAAAAATAAAAGACTTATTCAACAAACAGTCCAACATTCAAACTTATCAAGAATGAGATAGAAAAAGATGATATGCAACAAACTCATTAGTTTATTTTTATGACGATTATTATAACAAATACAAGTTCTACAAGGCACTAAATATGACCAATCCACTAATCATTCCAACAGATCCTAATAACACCTATTGGAATGAATATAACTCTCAAAAATGATACTTTGAGGACACATTAGAACCCGATTACACATACGAAGAAGGCACAGTAGTCCATTTATTCATACAAGGACAACATAAGTTCTACGAAGCTAAAGTAACAACCCCTGGAACCAACCACGTAGATAACCCAGATTTCTGAACAGAATTAAATCTGGAAATATGGGACATCGATACAAAATATAACATCGGTACAAGAACCTACCTAGATAATATAGTATACACAGCAATTCAAACAGTTCCGATATATACAAAAATTAAAGATACAAGATACTGAGCTGAATCATTTGATTCATTCGGTATAATATCAGTATTAGATGCAATTCTAGATATAGAATCAGATATCAATATCATAAACCTAATACTAGAAATGAAAGAGTTAATAACATCACCAAACGGTATCAATAACACAATAGACTACATCAATTCTAAAATAGCTGAAACTACAACTGGTAAAAAACCAGACGATGAATTAAAAATATTATACGAGGACATCGTTAATAAACTAGAACTACTTAATTCACTAATCGAAGAATTTATAAATAAGTATAACGACCTATCAGAAATAGCAACAGATAGCCATTTATTTGAAATACTATGGAGAAATATATACGAATTAAAATATTACCAAAAACAAATAGATCCAGAAGTACTTAATGACCCAATTAATATATTGGATTTATTGAGAGATTTACCAACATTTTCAAGCAAATTAAACTCTGATGATAAAAATATCATGGTATATATTAAAAACCTACAAGATCTATATGACCCGGTTCAAAAATCAGGTGCTTATTTCATATACGATAAAGCTCGAGATAGATTTATTAAACATTTACTCGGTTCAGAAATATATCAAAATAAAGATATCTTAGACGAAATAGCAAATGCTTACGATGATATAAACCAAAATGACACTAACTCTTCTAAATTCCTAACAATAAGAAAAGAAAAGAACGTCAATTCTTCAACAGATCAAGCATGAACATTCAAAGCACAATGGAAAGATGTTGACTTAATTCCAGATAAGCCACATGATAATAAAGAATACTTATTAAAAACAAATAAAGACGGTAATTTAGAATGGACAGATAAGTTCTCATCGGATGTTGCTTTCGTTAAAAAAGAATACGAAGTGCTGACAGACACTAACAGAGTATATATTGAAGATGTCGATATATCTTATAATGCTACAGGTGAACCATTAGATACTGTTATATTATTTAAAGATAGTTTATTTTCAACTACATTTAGATGAGATTATAATCCGGATTCTAAAATAATAGAATTATACATACCAGACGGTGGAACTTTCCACCAAGGAGATTACTTAACTTTATTAATAGTTAGGAACACATCTGATGAAATGCTGTATAAATTATCGAATGAATATGTTAGTAAAAAAGAAGCGATCGATATATTATCGAACGGTAAAATATCGTTATTAGATTATGTTCGACAAGAAGATCTTTATAAATATACATTAAGAAATCACGTTCATACAAACTATGCAAATAGAATACATACGCACGATGGTATATATGCATCTTATCATCACCATCACGATAATTATATAACTAGAGAAGATCTTAATAAGGCTATTTCAAATATACTATCAATTAATCCAGATATCGTAACTATAATAAGTCAAATAGCAACTGACCTAGAAACACTACAAAATACATTTGTAACCAGAGATGAAAATGTAGAAGTAATTATGAATATCGAAAACAGGTTAACAAACCTTGAAGAAATTCAAGAAAGTTCACTATACTTAAAGATATTCGAAGATAAAAATACAAATCTAGTTTCTCAAGTTGTAAAAATAGGAGAATCAAATGAATTCATCCCGATCGAAATCGACAGTCTTCAAATAAAAACAAAATATAAAAAGACCGATGATCCATATGAAACAGAATTATTCAACTTGGAAGAATGATTAGAATACATCTTAGGAATGATTCGTATTGAGAACCAAAGAGTGACAAACTTAGTTTCCACAACGCTTAAATCAGGACTATACCAAAAGAATCTACTATATGAACCAAGTGTAGAAGAAGATGTGATATTAACCGATATAAATATAACTGGAATCAAACTAACAATTAAACAGCCATTTGATTATCCTTTCTCGATAAGAGTAGGAACATTATATAGTAGTTATAAATTAATCGAAGAGGATTACATAAACGAAGATAAACTTTCAGTAACTGAGTATTTCTTAAATATCCCGATTACAACCGATTCAAAACTATGAATAGATAAAGACCCTAACGAACAAAATGGCCTATGTTCTATATTAATATCCGGATACGAGATTTAAAAAATGTTTTGAATAATTAATTATAAAAGAATAAATATGAGGTGATAAATATGGCTAAACATAATTTCCCAAGAGTTAATACAACAATCACAGCTAAAACCAGAACTGTAGAAGTGGTAAACGAGAACCCAAGAGTTCCTGTCCTGTTTGCACCTATCGTAGCTAACAAGGGACCATATAATGTAACAAAAGTAAGAAGTATAGCAGAATTCGAAGAAATATTCGGTCGATTAGATTATTACAAACAAGGTCAAGACACATTAAACTTATATCAATGACTAGGTGGTAGAATTCCTTATAACGGATATGCTTGGATCAAGAGAATTGAACCTGCATTCGTAGATGGAACAAACTATGTGGAAGACTTCGATGTATTTAATAGAGCGACTGTTACATGAGGTATTAACTTTACCGAAGGTGATGGGAATGAGGGTGAAGATCCACTTTATGACTTTGAACTAAAATTCGAAGCATACAACACATCTTCAATCTTTGCTGACTATAAAATTAAAATAACTCAAAGTAAAGAAGCAAAAGAGTGGACAAATTCTATTAATATTACTATCGAAGACGAAAAAGAAAACATTGTTTCTGAGATTGTTAATGTCAATAAGGATAACTATTCAGAAAAATTCGCTGAATTAAACTTCTTCGAAGTGACGTTATTGACTGATAAGTGGTTTGAAGCAGGAAAGTCATTATTTGACAATAAGAGATACAAATACCTTCAACCAACTATTGAATATGGTCAAAAAGGTGCGATATCAGGACTACATCCAGGTTTAAAGATCGACGATATATTTGAAGCAATGAAAGTCTATTACGCTTCTCAAGCAAGAACTGAATTAGAAGATATGTTATCATATCCTATTTCGATTATATTAGACGGTAACTATCCGATTGATCTAAAACAGGAAATAATTGAATTTATCGATGATGTCAGAGATGATGTTCACTTCATGCTATCAAGAGCAGAATATTCTACAAAAACTGAAGGTGAAGACACAATGATTAACCCAGATTTAATCATTCAAGAAATTGACGAGACATTATTTAAGAATGAAATACTGGATATGGTGTTACCTGAAAAAGGTAACGTTGCAATTTGAGCAGCTGACAGATTGAGTGCTACAGACAGTAGATTATTAACTGGACACGTAGTGGTTTCAAGCATCTATTCATTAGCATCTAAAATACCTGAAAATGATTTCAAATATGGTATCTGGTGGAACTTTGTTGGTCCACGTAGAGGTATAGTTGATGAGGAAGTGCTGAATACAAATACTTCATACCAAAAGAATAAGTACGTTAAAGAATTAACTAACTATATCGAGAAAACATCTCGTGACCAAGTATTCATGTTACAAAGAACAACTGGTAGACCAAATACCGCATTCGTTCAATTACATGCATCGAGATTAACTCAATACTTAAGAAGAGAAATAAGATGGATTGCAAGAAACTATCTGTTCGAATTTAACGACATTGACTCAACTACTTATGTAGATGTTAAGAATGAAATCAGAAGATTCTTGAATCAATTTGCTAAAATAGCAATTGATATGTCAACTCCTTATAATTTAGATGTATATAAGACTGGAGAAAATAGTTTCCAGATCTCAATTACAGGATTAAAATATAAAGATGTGGTTGAAAAGATTGATTTATTAATTCAATTAGACTAATAAAAAAGAGGAAAATTTCCTCTTTTTACTATATATTTTATATATTATAAAAATAAGATAATGGACACGGCTGTATTTAAAACAGTTCATTATCGTAATCCCCTTGTTATGAGGGATTCAGCCAAATGTTTCTGACTGAGGTTAGAAAAACGCTAATTAGTGAGCATACTAAAAACAAATAACAATAGTCAAATTAGTCGGCCTGTACTAGGGCGTGCTGATTGATGAGGCTTGAGCTGTTTGTAATAATTTGCTTACTATGTTCGTATCAGCATCCTAGTTTGATACGGATAAACATCCTAGTTATAGTGTTAATATAACCTCGGTTAGAGACAAAGTTTTAAAGTTTTAAAATATAAAAGTTAGTATAGAAAACACATCTTAATAAAAATGAATAAATGTTATTAGTATATTGACGAGCACCCTATGACGGGCAGTCGTCTTTGTTGACGATAGCGGATACACTAAGTTCGAAAGAGACAGGTTTCATTCATAAAAGAGAAATGTTAGTATATGCTAACTTTTTTTTCGAAATTTATTGATTATCTTGAGCTTCTTTTTCTTTTTGTCTTTTTTCTCGTCTTCTTCTGTTATACTCATCTTTATTTTTCTCATATCATTCTCTTGTTTTCTTATTTAACTTTTCTTTATTTTTCTGATGATATTCTTTCTTTTTTTCAGCCAGTTTTTCCTTATTATTCTTTTGATATTCTCTATTTTGTTCAAGTATTTTTTGGTAGTGTTTCTTTTTATATTCCCTATTTTGTTCTAGTATTTTTTCATGATTCTCTTTTTTATACTCCCTATCGTATTTAATAATCTCATCTATATTGTTTTTTCTATATTTTTTTCTACTAATTGATACTTTTTCATAATTATCTTTGGTATATTGTTTGGTTCTTTGTTTTATTTCCTCTGTGTTTTCTTGATATCTTGCTTTATCATATTGTTTTTTGTATTTAATATACTCCTCTTCATCCATAACCTTATATTTATCTAAACTATAAACTATTTCACCATCTTCTAAGTAACTAAGATTATAACTATCTGGTCATACCCCGTTATTTTTAATGTATTTAGATTCTATGTGCATTAATTCTCCCTTATTCTTAATATCGGTTTCTTCTAGAATAACGTACTCTTTAATACCATATGTTTCTATATCTTTTCAATATTGTATATTTGAGGACGATCCTAAATATTCTTTATTAAAAACTTTTGATATTTTTAGACCTATATAGGATTTATTGTTATTAAGAGTTATCTTATAAATATATGAGTTCAATATACCACCTCTAATCTATTTTTTTTGTATAATTTCCTGGATCTATATGTGTTGTTTTTATACTTGAATCGTGGACCTTTGTGTTGAATGGATTCTCACTTCCATCTATCTTTCGATATTTCTCATACTTTCATATGAGAGCAGACTATATCATCATCTCAATCTAACCACTTGGGTTAAAAGGAGAGCATCTTGCTTCGGAATCTGAGATTTTGATTCCTACTCTACTCACTTATTCACAATCTATATTTCTATAGATGCTATGTTTTCGATAGTCGTTGGGGCTGGATCTCATAAAGATCCCTGCCTGCTGATCACCTAATTCTTTAACTTTTCAAACCGTGGCTTCGACTCGCGTCTAGCAGTGGTATAAAGACTCTAAAGGTTTTCCAGCATATCAAGATGTTATTTTTGTTTCAGATCGCTCTGAAATGGCTCTACTAAGACGTTAAAGCCTTCATCATAGAATTCACAAGTACGTCTGCAATTTCAAACGCAACTAATCCTTCATATTCTGCACCAACTCTTTCTAAGAAATTACCGGCACAAACTTGACAAACCTCTTCTGATTTACAGTATAGAGGACTTCTCATTTTTACATTCTTATCTATATACTTAGATACATTATCTGGAGTGATCATAACCATTTGATTATTATCACTTATCCATCTATAGTAATAAGCAGTTTCATATCCTTTTTTAATAAATACATCCAATAGGTGATTAGTTCCACAATCGTGTTTGTTTTTATCAACAGTTCATGTACTCATAGCACCTAATATTTTCTTACCAGAGTACCCTGCTTCTGCTGAGTCCAATCCACGAGACAGCCCTCCCACTATAGCAAGGTTCGAGTTTTTAGCAAAGTCTTTTTTTTCTAATCCTTCTGCGTAGTTCGATCCGATGTAGAAATATTCGTTCTCGTTCCCGGGTCTTCTTTGTAATCCGGTTGCGATATTTGTCTTCTTATAGTTGTTATTAACATTATAAACCCCAGCTTTAGCCCAGTCAATTGTCCTGTATTTGTCTGGATTTTGTTTCATAATTCTCTGAGATTCTTTAACTAACAAATCGTCAATCATACTCAGAGTATTCTTATCGCCTTCGGCAATCTTATCAGCATGTTCTTTGGTTAAATTATTCTTTAATGTTTCAATTTCCGATATATTATCTACTGAACCCCAATGATAAGATGCGGCTATATAAGGTATCATGACCCCAGCTAACCATTCTCCCTTGGTTAAATATTCCAAATAATCCTCGGGTT
>CAYYEN010000070.1:0-9847 GCA_964470795.1 uncultured Spirochaetaceae bacterium
TTTATTTTTTTATTTTTTCATTTGTTTTGCGTTTTTTTGTTTTAAAAGTATTTGTTGATGAACGAATTAATGAACATAACTTTGGAATTTATGAAGGCAAATACTATAGAGATCCTGAATTTCAAAAATTGCTTACTAGTCCTTTTTGTCGATATGAGACAGGGGAATCTTTGTTAGATGTTGCAGTTAGAGCGTATTCCTTTCTTTCTGAGTTGAAAGAAAAAGTAAACGATGAGAATACTCTGATAGTCTGTCACGGCTGTTTTAATAGAGTAGTAGCCTCTTATTTTGCGTCCTATACTCTTGAAAGCTTTAGAGCAATTAGATGGGATAACTGTGAATTGAAGTGTTTTGAGCTCTAAAGCTTATCCCACTTTTGGCTGTTTATACTCTTTGTGTACTCACTTGGGCTCATGCCGGTTACCGCTTTGAACTGGCGTGAGAAGTAGTGAATAGAATTGAAGCCTAAGATATCTGAAATGCCTGAAATGTTATAGCGACCATCGGTTAATAAACGTTTAGCTTCCGTCATCTTAAGGCGAATGAAGTAATTCATTACGCTTTCTCCGGTCCGGCTCTTAAACATCTTTTGCAAGGAGGAACGGCTCATATAGGCTTGTTTACAAACTTCTTCAAGTGTTATCTTCTTATATACATTCTCTTCTAAGTAGTTGATAATACCTGCCATCCTAAGATATTCAGCTCTGTCTTTTAAGGAAGAGACTTGCATATCATTATGAGGTTTTTGTTGGGAAAGTTTTAAATCTCTACAGATATCAAGGAGTATTAACTCTAGATTGGTCTTCATTATTTGAAAAGCACCAAAAGGCATCTCTTCTTTTGGTTTTAAACCTTTAATATAAGGGTCTTCTAATTTAGAGTCGAAGGAGCTTTCAGCTTCTTGTATAATAAGTGATAAGAGTCTTCTGTTCTTTTCATTAACATTTAATACAATATGTCTCAGTGTTTCCATCGCTGGAGAGTTACAAGTAAAGGCGATAACAATTAAGTTTGGAGCATTGTCGGTATTGCAAGAGACTGTATGAAATTCATTAGGGGCGTGAAAGATAATCTGACCTTGCGTTAAATCATAATGCTTGTCATCGGTGCTGACTTTTACTTGGCCTTTGTCTACATATAAGAACTCCCAAAAGTTATGGCGTTCACCGGGAAAGAAAAAGTTTTTAGGATAAACAAAATAATGGATTGTGATAAAGGAATCGACTACTATTTCGTTTTCTCCTGTTGTCGCTATAAAACCATCAATTGGATACTGATTCATGACATTATGATAGTTTTAAATTCAAGAAGTTGCAAACCTTTTTGTGCAAATAAAAAGTCCTTGCGTATAAACAAGGACTTTTAGTGATATTATAACCTTAAAATTATTTCTTTAAGGAAACATCTGTTAAAACAGTATCTTTAGTGCTCTTCTTAACACGACAAGGTTTGATGTTCCAAATCTCATTAGCATATTGCTCAATAGTGCGGTCTGAAGAGAACTTGCTACTTCTTGCAATGTTGATAATAGCTTTCTTATTCCATTCAGTAGGATTTTCTGCATAAAGAGTTCTAGCTTTTTCATGAGATGCATGATACATCGGCAAATCTGCAAAGATGCAATATCTGTCGCCATCTTCAAGCAAGGAACGACGAAGAGGTTCAAAGATGCCAGGCTCGTTAGCATTAAAGAAGCCGGAATCGATCAAGTTGAGAACTCTCTTAATCTTGTCATTACCCATTGCCCATTCATAAGCATTGTAGTTCTTTCTAAGTTGTGTAATTTCAGCTTCTGTGTGACCGAAGATGAAACAGTTCTCTTTACCTGCTTCTTCAGCAATTTCAATGTTTGCTCCATCTAAGGTACCCATAGTGAGCGCACCATTGATCATGAACTTCATATTACCAGTGCCGCTTGCTTCAAGACCTGCAGTAGAAATCTGTTCAGAGATGTTAGTTGCTGGAATGATTTTTTCTGCCATGCTAACTCTGTAGTTAGGCATGAAGTAAACAGTGAGCAATTTGTTAGTTTGTGTATCTCTGTTGATAATCTGAGCAATGTTATTGATGAACTTGATAATTAACTTTGCATTGATATACCCTGGTGCTGCTTTACCGCCAAAGAGGAAAGTAGTAGGAGGGAAGGTTTTTCTCATCTCTTCACTATCTTTAAGTTCAGTGTAGATCATTAAAATGTTGAGCGCATTCATAAGCTGACGCTTATATTCGTGAATACGCTTAACTTGGACATCAAAGAGAGTATTTGGATTGATAATCAAGCGGGAGTCTTTCTTTAAGAAGTCTGCCGCTTTAAGCTTACAGTTGTATTTAATCTTACCAAATTCTTCAACAAAGGATGCATCTTCTGCAAACGGTAATAAATTTGCAATCTGAGTATAATCTGTAATCCAGTCATCACCGATAGCTTTAGTTATTAAACTGGCAAGTTCTGGGTTTGCATCTAAAAGCCAACGACGTTGGGTAATACCATTAGTTTTGTTGTTAAATCTTTCGGGGAAGATTAAGTTAAACTCTGGGAACATTGAAGTCTTTAATAAATCAGAGTGAATCTGAGCAACACCATTGGTGCTATGAGAACCAATGATTGCTAAGTTAGCCATTCTAATCATCTTAGGATTCGATTCTTCAATGATACTTACCTTTTGTAAAGGTTCAGTTTGAAGAGGGAAGAAAGTTACTGCATCTTGCAAGAATCTTCTATTTATTTCATAGATGATTTGTAAGTGTCTTGGTAATAACTTTTCAAACATAGGAACTGACCATTTCTCAAGTGCTTCTGGCATTAAGGTATGGTTAGTGTAGCCTAAAGCTTTTACTGTGATAGCCCAAGCGGAATCCCAATCTAGCATTTCTTCATCAAGTAATAATCTCATCAACTCAGCAACTGCTAAAGAAGGGTGAGTATCATTCATTTGAATTGCCGCTTTAAGAGGGAAATCTCGGAAGTTAAAGTTCTTATCTCTCTTAATACGACGCATGATATCTTGTAGGGAACAAGTTACAAAGAAGTATTGTTGTTTGAGTCTTAATTCTTTACCCATATATAAGGTATCGTTTGGATAGAGAACTTGAGAAATAGTTTCAGCGCTTACCTTGCCTCTTACAGCTTCTGTGTAGTCGCCTGAGTTGAATTCTTGGAAGCTGAATTCTTGAGGACTTTCAGCACTCCAGAGTCTTAAGGTATTGATGGTCTTACCACCATAACCAACAACTGGTGTATCGTAAGCAATTCCGTTGATTTGCTCTTCTGGAATCCACTTGAAGATATCTTTACCGTTTTCTCTAATTTGATTTACTTTACCACCAAAATAAACATGGTAGGTGAGGTCTGATCTCTTAATCTCCCAAGGATTGCCTTCTCTTAACCAGTTATCAGGAAATTCAACTTGCCAACCATTTCTGATGTGTTGATTAAAAATACCATAGTTATATCTAATACCATAACCGTAGGCAGGATATTCAAGAGTTGCAAGGCTGTCTAAGAAACAAGCAGCAAGTCTACCAAGACCTCCGTTTCCAAGTCCAGCATCTGGTTCTTGTCCTAATAGTTCATCCAAGTTGTAGCCTAAAGAATCAAGTGCTTCTCGAATAGGTTTCTCAATTCCCAAGTTAATAATGTTGTTGGTCATTGCTCTGCCCATCAAGAATTCAAGTGATAGGTAATACACTCTCTTATGATTATTAGCACGTTGAGATTTTCTGCTAAGATCCCATTGATGAATAATTCTGTCTCGTACCGCTAAGGCTAAAGCTTGATAATATGCTTCTTTAGTAGAATGATAGATATCAGAATCTAAAGTATATTTTAATTGCTCTGCAAAATCTTGAGCAATATCTTTAGAACTTTTACCGTACCTAGTTTGTATTTCTTTTGTCATAAAATTTCCTTATAATAATAAGATGTTACTTTTTTATTGTGCTAAATTTTTATACTATTTGCAACTACGAGAACAGTCTTAAAGAAAGAATAGAGTTAAAAAATTAAAAAATTAATAAATTATTTTACTAAATTTCGAGATTTTCTTAAATAAAAGTGTTATCCTAGCAATAGTTTCTTGGGCATAAGAAAAAAATGTGCAAAATGAGTTGACATAGTAATATAAGTTTTGATACATTAACTCTTGCATATTCTGTACACGTTCTTCGTGTATTGTTTTTGCGTTGAATGCCCTTGTAGCTCAGTCGGTAGAGCACCACCATGGTAAGGTGGGGGTCAGCGGTTCAAATCCGCTCGAGGGCTGATTTAGTTTTTCTAACGGTAAGAACCGAGGAGTAATATTATGGCAGATAAAAAGAAAGGTCCTGTAGAGAAGATTGCTTTGCAGTGCTCAGAGTGCAAGAGAAAGAATTATACTACTGAAAAAAATCGTAGAAACACTCCGGGTAAACTTGAATTAAAGAAATATTGCCCGTTTGAGCATAAGCATACATTGCACAAAGAAACAAAGATTAAATAATTAATCTTTGGTTTTCGAGGTGCAAACAGGTCAATAGCTCCAATGGTAGAGCATCGGTCTCCAAAACCGACTGTTGGGGGTTCGAGTCCCTCTTGACCTGTTGGCACCTCGAATGAAAGGAGTAGAAGATGGGAAAAGGAAAAGTTAAGAATTACTTTAAAGGCGTAATGTGGGAGCTCAAGCATGTTTCTTGGCCGTCACGTCAGAACGCACTACAAGCTACTAAAGTAGTAATTCTTTCAACAATTGTCTTTGCTGTCGTCCTTGGAATTGTCGATTTCCTTCTCGTTAAGGGAATCTTCTTCCTCTTTTAGGTTGAGTTATGGCAAAAGGCTGGTACGTAGTACATACATATTCTGGATATGAGAAGAAAATTCAGCGCACTATCATGAAGCTTCGTGAGATGGACGCTGATTTTGCCACAGTTGTAACTGACGTTAAAGTTCCGGAAGAAACTGTCAAAGAACAGCGCGAAGACGGAAAAGAGCGTGAAGTTAAACGCAAGTTGCTTTCAGGTTATATTTTAGTTGAAATTGATTTCCCTGAAATGACTTGGAAAAATACTTATTCAAAAATTAAGAGAATCCAGGGTGTTACAGGCTTTGTATCTGCAATGGAAGGCCGCAAGCCTCAACCTTTAACACCATCAGAAGTTAAAGAAATTCTAATGAGAACTGTTGAAGTTCCTATGGAAAAAAACTTTAAGACTAAACAGAATTTTACCGTTGGTGAAGAAGTCAAAATTGTTGACGGTCCCTTCGAGTCCTTTTCTGGTAAGATTGAAGAAATCGATGTTGCAAAAGGTAAGATTAGAGTTTCTGTTCAGATATTTGGTCGTTCAACTCCAGTTGAAGTTGAGTACAACCAAGTTGAAAAAATAATATTCTAGGAAGTTTTGACGAGCTTCTTAGATTTTTGATTTTTGACATCGTCAATTATTTATTTCGTTAACTCCCCACTTACTCTCGAGTAACTGGGTGGGAGCTTATCGTATGATAGGCGTTATTACCATCGTGGAGATCTTAAAAGCTTCGGTCAACGCAGACCAGGGTTTTCACGTAAGGAGAAAGAAATGGCAAAGAAAAAGGTAACTGCAGTTATTAAACTCCAGTGCCCTGCACAGAAGGCAACACCCGCACCTCCAGTAGGTCCGGCTCTTGGCCCTCATGGTGTCAGTGCCCCACAATTTGTCCAGCAGTTCAATGATAAAACCAAAGGTTTTGAACCTGGCTTAATTCTTCCTGTTATCATCACAGTTTATCAAGATAAGAGTTTTACTTTTATTTTGAAGACTCCTCCAGCAGCAGTGCTTATTAAAAAAGCATTGGGTCTTGCTACAGCTTCTGGCCAACCTAATAAGGTTAAAGTTGGTAAGCTCACAGACAAGCAACTAACGGAGATCGCTACAACCAAACTTCCTGATTTGAATGCTTTCGATATCGAAGCAGCAAAGAAGATCGTTGCAGGTACTGCCCGCAGTATGGGTGTCGAGGTGGAGAAATAAGATGAGCAAAGGTAAAAAATATTTGGAAGCAGCAAAAAAGGTTGACAAGAACGAAGCATACTCTTTATTAGATGCTGCAAAGCTCGTTAAAGATTGCGCTTTTGCTAAGTTTACCGAAACTGTAGAAGTTTCTGTAGCCTTAACCTTGAAAAAGAGCCAGAGCGTTCGTGATACCGTCGTTCTTCCTAACCAATTTTGTGCACAAAAAAGAATCTTAGTTTTCGCTAAGGGTGAAAAAGCTCAAGAAGCTCTCGACAATGGTGCCGCTTTTGTAGGTGACGCTGACTTAATCGAGAAGGTAAAGGGCGGTTGGATGGATTTCGATATTGCAGTAGCAACTCCAGACATGATGAAAGATGTAGGTCGTTTAGGTCCTATCTTGGGTAGAAGAGGTTTAATGCCTAACCCTAAGACTCACACAGTTACATTTGACATCAAAGAAGCACTTGCTGAACTTAACAAAGGTAGAACAGAATTCAGATCCGATAAGACTGGTGTTGTTCACCTCGCTGTAGGTAAAGTAAACATGGAAGCTTCTGCTATCGCTCAGAACACAAAAGCTGTTATTGATGAAATTATCAGAAAAAAACCACAAGACGCTAAAGGCGACTATGTAGTTTCTATCTTCGTTTCTTCAACAATGGGACCTGGTGTTCGCGTTAATGTTAAAGATGCTACGGCATCAATGGCTGAATAAGGATAAATATTATGGAAAATAATTATAAAACATGTATCACTCCAGCCAAGGAAGATGCAGTTAAAGTTCTAAGAGAAGAATTCTCAAAGTACAATGGCTTTATCTTCACAGAATATCGCGGTATGACTGTTTCACAAATGACCGCATTAAGAACTCAACTTCGCGAAAATGATGCACAATATAAAGTTGTTAAGAATCGTTTTGCTAAGCTCGCTCTTAAAGATCTTGGTATTAATGGTGCAGATGAATCTCTCGTAGGTCCAATCGCTCTTGCTCTCGCTAAAGGAGATGAATCCAACGTTGTTGCAAAGAAGCTTTATGCAGCAATTAAAGATGGTGTTCCAATGGTTGTAACAGGTGCTATTGTTGACAACGAATTGATGAATGCAGCTGAAATAGAAGCTTTCTCAAAGTTACCAACCAGACTCGAACTCATTGCATCCTTAATGGGCACAATGAAAGCTCCAGTACAAAAATTGGCTGCTACTTTGTTAGCTTATGTAGAATCAAAAGGTGGCGCTACTGCTAGTGCAGAAGCTCCAGCTGAAAATTAATCATACGGTTTTAGTCTTCGCGTAACCTGCTAGACCGTTACAAAAAAAATTATATTATAGGAGAAGATAATATGGCTACTAAAGAAGAAATTTTAGAATCAATCGCACAAATGTCCGTAATGGATGTCGCAGATCTCATCAAAATGATGGAAGAGAAGTTTGGTGTAGTTGCAGCAACTGCTACAGTTATACAAGGTGGTAATGGGGATGCAGCAACTGAAGTTGAAGAACCAACCGAATTCAACGTTGTTTTGAAGAGTGTTGATGCAACCAAGAAAATTGCTTGTATTAAAGAAGTTCGTGCTATCACAGGACTTGGCTTAAAAGAAGCTAAAGACCTTTGCGAGAATGGTGGTGCTATTAAAGAAGGCGCTTCCAAGGACGAAGCAGCAGCTTTGAAAGAAAAACTTGAAGCAGCTGGTTGTGTTGTTGAAGTTAAAGCAGTATAACGAAAAACCCGAGGAGCAATCCTTGGGGGTTTTTATGCCACCGGAATCTCTGGTGGCATAACGTGTCTTTTTAATAAAGACAGATTTTTTTTCAGTGTATATGCATTGAATAACGGGATATTCCCGTTTTGGAGGGTACAGGATGGTTGCCAAAGGCAAACACATTGAACGCAAGTATATTGGTTCAGAATTCTATGATGTCTGTGAACTCCCAAATCTGATCGGCGTTCAGTTGGATAGCTATGAAAGATTTTTACAGCTTTCGAAGATCAGAAAAGGTGAGCCTCTCGATCCACACTACGGCTTGGAAGCAGTCTTTAAAGATACTTTTCCTATCGTAAGTACAAATGGTGAAATAAGCCTTGACTATGGCGGATATGAACTAGATTTCGATGGCATTAAGTTTTCTGAAGTTGAATGCAAGAAGAAAGGTCGTTCTTACAGTGTCCCTATCAAAGCGAACATTTCCTTAGAATTAAATAATGGTGAGTTAAGAACCAAAGATATTTACTTTGGTGATCTTCCTTTAATGACAAATCGTGGTACTTTTATTATTAATGGTGCTGAAAGAGTTGTTGTTTCTCAGATTCACCGTTCTCCTGGTGTTATTTTCCAACACGAGAAAGGTGTGTTCTCTTCACGTATTATTCCTTACAGAGGATCTTGGCTAGAGTTCGAGATTGATGATCGTAGGGATATAATTTGTGCAAAAATTGATCGTAAAAAACGTATTTTAGGTACTCTTTTCCTCCGCGCTATAGGCCTTGATTCTAGAGAACAGATTATTGCTGCTTTCTACGTAAGTAAAGAAATGAGCCTTGTTGGAGAAGCTAAAGCAGATGCCGAGAATACCTATCTCTATAAAGATATTTGGGCAGAAGTAGATGGGATTAAAACTAAGGTTCTTAGAGCTGGTGAAATGTTACACCCACACGAAATTGATGAATTAGTCAATTTAGGTATTACTTCTGTAATAGTTGTTGACATGGATGCTGAGGATTCCTTGCATTCTGAAATGATTTTTAACTGTTTTGATATGGAAGATACAAAGTATACTAGTGAAGGTTATGATGAGCCTTGTAAAGATGATTATCTTGGTGAGATTTATCGTGTCTTAATGCCTGGTGAAATGATTTCTATTGAAAGAGCTGAAAGAGACTTACCTGAGATGTTCTTCTCAGAGCGCCGTTATGATTTAGGTGCGGTAGGTCGTTATAAGTTTAATAAGAAGTTTGGTGCTGAAGGTGAAGAAGAGGAGATGTCTACAGATTGTACCGTCTTAACCTCAACAGATATTGTCAACACAATGTCTTATCTTATTAAAGTATATAATCGTGAAGCTAATATTGATGATATTGACCACCTTGGAAACCGTCGTGTTCGTTCTGTTGGTGAGTTACTTCAAACTTCTTTAAAAGCAGCTTTCTCAAGACTTGAGAGAATTGCAAAAGAAAGAATGAACCTTGAAGCAGATACCACTGTAAAACCTCAAGATGTTGTTTCTATTAAACCAGTTGTGGCTGCAATCAAAGAATTCTTTGGTTCTTCCCAGCTTTCACAGTTCATGGATCAGATTAACCCACTTGCTGAGCTTACTCACAAGCGTCGTTTAACTGCTTTAGGACCTGGTGGTTTATCAAGAGACCGTGCAGGGTTTGAAGTTCGTGATGTACACTACACTCACTATGGTAGAATGTGTCCTATCGAAACTCCTGAAGGTCCAAACATTGGTCTTATTGTTTCTCTTGCTAACTTTACAAGAATTAATGAATATGGTTTCTTAGAAACTCCTTATCGCAAAGTCGAGAACGGTATTGCTACAAGAACAGTTCGTTATCTTGATGCAAACGATGAAGAAAAATACTTCATTGCTCAAGGTTCTGTAAAAGTAGATAAAGATGGTAACTTCCAAGAACATGATATTCCAGTAAGAAGACAAGGGGATTATACCTTTAAGACCCCAAGTGAAATTAAATACATGGACGTATCTCCACGTCAGGTAATTTCTGTTGCTACTTCCTTGATTCCATTCTTGGAACACGACGATGCTAACCGTGCCCTCATGGGTTCTAACATGCAACGTCAGGCAGTTCCTCTTGTATTCCCAGAAGCGCCACGTGTTGGTACTGGTATGGAGGAAAAGACTGCTTATGATTCAGGTGTTT
>CAYYEN010000071.1:0-9784 GCA_964470795.1 uncultured Spirochaetaceae bacterium
CTAGTTTAAGACCTGCAGAAGCAGAGGCTAAAGCGATTGAATATGTAGGTGAACTTGCTAAAGAGCTTGATATGTATGTCTATATCGTTCACCTATCTTCTAAACTAGGGCTTGAAGCTGTTCGAAAGCTCAGAGGTGAAGGAGCTAAATTAATAGTTGAAACAACTCCTCATTATCTCTTCTTAAATAAGAATTTGTTAGAGGGAGAAGATGGTTCTTTATATGTAATGACCCCACCATTGAGAGCTGAGGAAGACAATTTGGCTTTACAAGAAGCGCTGTGTAATGGTGAAATTCAAGTAGTTGCAACAGATCACTGTTCATTTACTAAAGAGCAGAAATTATCAAGTAGCGATTGTAGAACAATCTTGCCAGGCATTCCAGGAACTGAGGAACTTTTACCTTTGGTTCATACCTTAACAGCATCCTCTTCTTTATCGTTACAACAAGTAGTTAACTTGGTTTCAACAGGTCCTGCAAAAGCTTTTGGTTTGTATCCTATTAAGGGGTCTTTAAAAGAAGGCTCTGATGCGGATGTTATTATCTTCGATCCTGATTGTACTTGGACACTGTCTAAAGATACTATTCATTCAGCTAGTGGATACACCTGCTATGAAGGTTATGATGTTATTGGTAAGGTAATAATGACTTATTTAAGAGGTCGTTTAGTAATGGGAGACGATGTTTATTTAGGAATACCTGGAGACGGTCGTTTCGTAAAAGGACATAAAGCTGAACTATAAAAGTTTAAATTATTTATAGTTAAGGCAAAACCCTGCGCTAGGTAGATTCTTTTCTGCCCTTTTGCAGGGTTTTAGTTTCCATAGAGGAACAATTATTGATTAAGGAGTGATTATGAATACAGTAATATTTGATGTTGATGGTGTTTTAGTCGATTCTGAAGCAATAGCAGCTCAAGTTGAAAAAGACTACTTTAAGACTCTTGAAGTTGAAGTTGCACAAGAGGAGTTTCCTCCTCTTGTTGGCAGTAGCCAAGTTGGAAGTTTGTTAACGCTTGCAAAAAACCATAAGATAGAGATAAATACAGATGAGGCGCTTTCTTACTTTTTTACGAATTATGAAAAGTTAATAAAACAAGACTCTTTTGCATTTGATAGAGCTAAAACCTTAATCTTAGACTTTAAAAAAATAGGTGTAAAAGTCGCAGTTGCCTCCTCTGCTCTTAAAGCAAAGGTCATGTTAAATTTAAGTGCTTTGAATCTACCGCTTTCCACTTTCGATTTAATAGTAACAGGAGAAGATATTTGTCGTAACAAACCAAATCCTGACATTTATCAACTAGCTGCAATAAAGCTTGGAGTAGAACCTTCTTCTTGCTTAGTATTTGAAGATAGCCTTTTAGGTATTGCTTCTGCTAAAAAGGCTGGAATGACGGTAGTGGGGTTGACCACAAGTGAGAATGCTGAAGTTATTGCAACATCCGGTGCAAATTACATCATTTCAGAACTGTCAGCTATTCCTTATTTTGAGACAATGGAGCAATTAAAACTATTTTTACAAGGTGAGGAAAGCAAAGTACCTCCTGTTAAGTATGGGGCTAATTATATAAAGGTAGGAAAATCCCCTTTCCCTAAAGAGTTTACTATCAAACGTATGATTGAAATGGCAAGAAAAACTAGAGAAAATGCTTATTCGCCTTTTTCTGGTTTTAAAGTAGGGGCGGCTTTGTTATCTGCCAAAACTGGACGTATCTATACAGGTTGTAATGTTGAAAACTCCTCATATGGCGCAACAATTTGTGCAGAACGTAATGCGGTGTTAAATGCAATTGCAAACGAAGGCGTGATCGGAATCGAGACGCTTGTTGTTGTAACTAGCAGTAATCCTCCTTCTCCTCCTTGTGCCCAGTGTTTACAAGTACTTGCTGAGTTTACAAAGTCAGAGGCTGAGGTTATACTCGTAGATTTACCATTTTTATTTAGTAAGGTTTAAATTGTGTTGAAATTAGTATTATTTATTTTAATTTCGCTGCTGAGTATGGGGTGTTCTACTACTAATACCTATGTAAAAGGATTAAGTACCGACTCAGCTTTGAGCGTAGAAGAAAAGTTAACGGCCTTTGGTGCAGTTCCTATTAAACTAGGGGAGCCGGAGTCTTATTATGACGGAAAAGTGTGGCTTGATAGGCTAGTAGAGTTGATTGATAAAAGTCAAGATTACATCTTTCTTTCAACCTTTTTAGGCTCTCAATGTGATGATTTGCGTCCAGTTTATGATGCGATGATTAAAGCCACAGAACGCGGGGTAAGAATCTATTTTGTCCTTGATGGGCTTTCATCTTATGATATGACTGATTCTAAGAATTATCTTGAGCCCCTTTACTTTTTAAAGGCTCACGGGGTTAAATTAATTGAATATGCCCCTCTTTCGGTAAGCCGAATAATTGCACCTCAAGCAATGGCGATAAGAGATCATAGAAAACTGTTTGTCATTGATGGGAAAAAAGCGGTTTTAGGTGGTATGAATATCAACTATGTATCGATGGGTGCTGAAGATAAGATGAAGCTTCAAAAAGATAGCATGTATGTCTTTGATAGTTACGATTTATGTAAGCACTTAATTGATGAGTTTGTAGTACTCTGGAATTCAGCTTCTGTTGAAAAGATAAAACATAAAGATTTTAAAACTTATTCTTATACAGACTATGAGAATCAGAATATGTTAGGTTTCTTGTTTAACCAAGGACCTGGAAGTAAAGCTCATGTTGCTGATGTTTATGCAACCTTGATAAACAGTGCAGAAAAAGAAATTGTAATTTTGCCTTACCTACCACTTCTTGATAAAAACATGTTAGCTTCTTTGGAAAATGCAGTTAAACGGGGTGTTTCAGTTAAGATGGTTTTTCCGCTTGACCAAAGAGGTTATTCTGAGCAAGGCACAAAATATTTCTTTCATAAACTTGTTGATATTGGAGTTGAATGTCGATTCATTAGCTCTAAGCAAGATGCAATGCTTCATGAAAAATTAGTAGTAGTAGATTCTAAGTATGCGGTAATTGGTTCTAGTAACTTTAATATGAGGTCGATGAATTTATCTCATGAGATTGTAATGGCAATTGAAGATGAAAAGTTTGTTACAAGGCTGAGAGAGCATATTGATGATAGAGCAAAAAATACAATAATCTTAGATAAAGAGACAGCTGATAGATGGAAAAAGGATGAAGGTTCTTTTCTAATGTTCTTAGCAAGTTACTATGGTGGGTAATAGATGAAAAAAAGCATTTTAATAATAAGCTTACTTTTAGTAGCTTCAGTTGTGATAGCATCCCCTTCTTTTGGATATTTAGCTTCTGGAAAAGGTGGGTCTTTAGAGTCTAGTTATGGCGGTGTAAGCTTAGGTTTAGTCTTTGAGCCGTTTACTATGGGAATTGCTAAGGTTGAGACTTCAATTAATATTGGCCCTGATAGTATTAAAGGGTTTTGTGTTAATGATTATAATATAAGTTTTTCAACTCCTATATTTTATATTTTGAGTCCTTTTGATTTCTTATTTACTAATAAGATGATATGGGCTCCTCAGTTAGGTGTTTTTGTTGGTTGGAATGCTAGTTTTCAATTTCAATATGGGGCGAGTTTATCACTGTTGCACTTTGAAGAACCTCGTTTTAGATTTGATTATCTAGCTCCTTTTATTGTGACTTCTGATTTTCATAAACTTGGTTGGGGCTTGGATGTGTTAAAAATAACTTATATGTTTTAGGAGGGGAAAGTGAAGCGTATATTATTGATAGTGTTAGTATTTTGTGTTTTGTTAATTTCACCTCTTGTTGCATCTACTTTTGATTACTCCCTATTTTGGGGACCTGCAATAATGGATTTTACTTATCCTGGGGTTAGTATGAGTTATGGTATGAACTTTGGTCTTACAAAGAGTCTGGAGTTGTCACTTTGGGGTGCTAGTACTTTGACTCCTAAATTCTTTGGCGATAATAGATTAGGACTTGAATTAGATTATGCTCTCTTAGGGGTACGCTCAAATGGCACTGCTGTAGCTGGTTCTGGAATAAATATGTTAGTAGGTGGTGGTATTATGGCCTCTACTAACAATAGTTATAATCTATTCATACCAACTGATGTGTTTTTATCGCTTTCTACACTTACAGTTGGAAACCCAATACTTGAGCGTCGAGAGCGTCTTGCTAAACTGGTTGTTTCTTACAACTGGTTTCAAAATAAGGTTGGGGTAATCTTTAACATAGCACTCTTTGATTACTACTTAACTGGTACTTGGCGGGATTACCGCTAAAATAATAAAGGCTAGCTTTTTTGGCTAGCCTTTATTATTATTTTCTCTCTAGTGCAGTAATCTTATCGATACGGCGCTGGTGTCGTCCACCTTGGAAGGTGCAATCGATATAGCTATCAAGAATGGTTAACACATTTTCGGTGTATTCAATTCTACCACCAAAGGCAATGAAATTTGCATCGTTGTGCTCTTTTGCTTTACTTGCAGCATAGCTGTTGTAAATAAGTGCACAACGTATTCCTTTAATCTTGTTAGCCGCAATAGAAATACCAATTCCTGTGCCACAACAAACAATACCAAATTCATATCCACCTTTTAAATACTCAGTAGCCGCTTTTTCAGCTTGATCTGGGTAATCTACACTTTCTTCAGTTTTAGTGCCCAAGTAATTAACTTCATAGCCACGTTTTTCTAAATGTTTTACAATCGTAGCGGTAAGTTCTACAGCACCATGATCATTTGCAACGACGACTTTTGCCATTTTTGCTTCCTTTTGTATAGTCTTTTTGTTAATATTGTAGCATAATTTTTTTATAAGGAGAACTAATGGACAAAATAATTGTAACTGGTCATAGAAATCCCGATATGGATAGTATAACCAGTGCTTATGCTTATGCGGATCTGAAAAATAAGATAGATCCTTCTAATGAATATGTTGCCGGATGTTTAGGTCCGCTAAACCCTAAGTGCCAACTCTTATTTGAGGAACTAAAGCTTGAGCCTCCACAATTTATCGGCGATGTTCGCACTCGAGTAAAATCGATAAAGAGAACTCCAACTTTAATAGTTGATCCATCTTCTCCTGTTTATGAGTTAATGAATATGTATTATTCAGCTAACCCTTCTGTAGTACCAATTATGAAAGAAGGTGTCTATTCAGGGCTTTTGTCGGTTGATGATATTAACCGATATTTTTTAAGAGAGAATAGAAACCAACGTCCTGAATATAACTTTGTTGTTGATAATATTCCTAAAGTATTAAGAGGTACTTTCCTTTCTCGTGGAGAAAAAATAGCTTTTCATGCTCCATTAATGGTAGGTGCTATGCACTTTGAAGTCTTTAAAGAGCATATTGTAAGTTGTAAAGAAAAGCCTTTGCTAGTTGTGGGGGCTAGAAAAGACCATATTAGGGAAGCTATCAAGAATGAACTTCCAGGTCTTATATTAACTGGTATCAAAGAAGATAGCTTAGAGGGTATAGATTTCTCCTCTTATAAAGGAATGGTCTTTATAACTTATGAAGAGACTGCAGAGGCTTTAAGACTATTAAGGCTCTCTATTGCTGTAAGTGATTTATTAGTTACCGATAAGCAAAAGTCTGTACCAGATACCATGTTGTTTGATGAAGCAAAACAGATTCTAAATGATGCTGGCTTAAGAGGTCTTTCTGTTTTTGATGAAAAGAATAACTGGGTTGGTTTTATTACCCGTCGTTGTTTTCTTGATCGTCCTCGTCAAAAGTTAATCTTAGTTGACCATAATGAAGCAGATCAATCGGTTATAGGAATTGAAGATGGTGAAATAATTGAGATTGTTGACCACCACCGTTTAGATGCTCCAAAGACACGAAATCCTATCTATATACAATCTGAACCTGTTGGTTCAACTTGTACAATCGTTGCAGAGCTTTATGATAGATTCCATGTAGCGATTTCAGAGCCTATTGCTAAATTACTTCTCTCTGGTCTTGTTTCAGATACTGTAATGTTAAAAAGTCCTACTACTACCATTGTAGATAAGATGATAGCTGATAGCCTTGTAAAGACTGCAAATATTAAGGATTTTAAAGCCTTTTGTGAACATTTGTTTGCTTCCGGTTTCTCTCTTAAAGCACAAGATGCAAAACGTGTTATTGAAGCAGACTTTAAGCGTTATGTGGAAAACGGAGTTAAGTTTGGTATTGGACAGGTTGAAGTTACAACCCTTAGTGAGATTAATGAGATAGCAGATGTGTATATCAATGCACTAGAGAAAGAATGTGAAGCTCTTCATCTCGATTGGGCAATGCTTTTAGTTACCGATGTAATTACCGCTTCCTCAATTTTACTCTGTTCCTCTTATCCAAAGAGCTATAGGTTTATGTACGAAAAGATTGCCGAAGGAGTTTATAACCTTACCGGAGTACTTTCTCGTAAGAAGCAATTATTGCCAGAAGTAATAAGGGTGCTTAATAATAATTAAACACCTGAAATACTAAGTATCGATGGAATTGTTCGAATTGATTGTATCATCTTTTTGAGCATTTCCTCAGATACTGCAGAAATGGTAAAGGTTCCTTTGAGTCCTTCTGGCTCAACAGCTAAGTCGCCTGAAATTAGGCGTCCATCATGCTTTTTAACAGCCCCATCGATTTCTCCAAACAATTCAGCATTATATTTAGCCGTTACAGTAAAACGACGGACTAAATCACTCTTGTTCCAAATTACTGGAACAATACGCTGTTTAGACTCTGGCATGTTATTGAGGTTAGGGCAATCTTTCTTGTGGATAACATAGCCTCTACCTCTTGTAATATAAGCAACAATATCATCCCCATAGACAGGATTACAACATTTTGCAAAATCGAAGAGTACGTTGGTATCTTTGTTAATCACTACAGGGTTGTTATCACTTTCTGTTGAGATGAACTTAATGCCTCGCATTTCTGGATAAACTTTCTTAAGTTCTTCTTGAAGAAGTTGTGCTTTCTCATCTTTCTTAACAACTGGTGTTGGAAGCGGAGGATTTAATAAAGTATCATTTTTATTTAACCAAGCTGCTATTTTCTTTTTTGCAGAGGGGGTTTTTGCATAAGTTAGCCACGAATGGTGGGGGTGAGCATTAGGGCTCGTTAAGATTTCAACAACTTGTGTATTACCAAGTGGTTTATCGAGCGCAATGATAGAACTGTCTGCTTTTGCACCGGTACAGCGATTTCCAATCTCTGTGTGAATCTTGTAGGCAAAGTCGAGGGCAGTAGCACCTACTGGAAGCTCAATAACACGGCCTTGTGGAGTAAAGACCACGATGGAATCTTTTAAGAGTTCGTTCTTTATCTCATCCATGTAATCTTCATTCTGTTCAATCTCTTTAGACCAGTTCTTTATCTTGTTAATAATCTTTTGATAATTTACCTGGTCATAGTTTCTCCAGTTACCTGTCTCAGAGCCTGAAGAAGCTTTATAAGACCAGTGAGCAGCAACACCTTCTTCAGCAGTTTTATCCATCTCTTTAGTTCTAATTTGTATCTCAAGATGCTTAGAATTAGGGCCGAGTACTGTGGTGTGAAGACTCTGGTAGTTATTAGTCTTCGGCATTGCAATGTAATCTTTGAACCTACCTTCAATAGGAGGCCAAATGTTGTGGATAAGTCCTAAAATTGTATAACATTCAGTATTGGAGTTACAGATTAACCGAACTCCTAAGACATCAAAGATTTCATCAATTTCTTTCTTTCTACGCTTTATTTTAAGATAAACAGAATAGACATGCTTAACTCTACCTTTTACATATACATCTGTTATACCGTTTTTAGCGCAAGAGGAGAGGATGCTTTTTTGAACGGTTTTCAAATAAGCATTATACTCTCCTTTCTTACTTAAAAGGTATTCTGTAATATATTGATAAACATCAGGCTTTAATACTTTTAAAGATAAATCTTCAAGTTCACATTTCATCCAGCTTATACCCAAGCTATCGGAAAGTGGAGCAAAGATATCTAGACAATCTTGGGCAATTTCTTTTTGACGCTCAGGAGCTAGATATTCAAGAGTTCTCATGTTATTAAGTTTATCTGAGAGCTTGATGATGATAACTCTCATATCGTTACCCATTGCAAAGAACATCTTTCTGATAGTCTCTGCTTCTTGTAAGCTCTTAGATTGAGATTTTAACTTGTTGATTTTTGTTACGCCGTTGACTAAGAAGGCAACCTCTTTATCAAATTTGTCTTCGATTTCTTTTAAACTGGTTTCAGTGTCTTCTGCTAAATCATGCATTAAGCCAGCGCAGATAGTATCGGCATCCATGCCTAATTGGATTAGTATTTCAGCCACTCCTAACGGATGGATAATATAAGGTTCTCCAGACTTTCTTTTTTGAGCATCGTGACGCTCATCTGCAAATAAAGCAGCTGTTAAAATCTTTTGGCGATCTTCCGTGTTATAGGTAAACGTTTTTTGATAAAATTTCTGAATTAACTCTGGGTGCATAATATCCCCCTTACAACGCGTGGCTTATTATTTAAATCTTTATCGATAGCGATATGGCTAAAATGAAAGTTTTCTAACAGTTTAGCACAGGTTTTTGTTTGACGGTAGTCACATTCAAAAGCTAGCATACCAAAATTATTTAAATATTTAACACTTTCTTTAATTATGGAACGTAATAGATCAAGTCCATCCTCAGCCTCATCAATAAAAGCAATAATTGGTTCTTTTTTAATTTCTTCCTCAGTCTCTTCATACCACTCTTTAGTTACATATGGTGGGTTTGATACTATGAGATCAAACTTTTGGTTGGGAATTGAGGAGAATAAATCACTTTGGATAAAAGTTATGGTTTTGTCAGGGACTAAAGTAGAGGCATTCTGTTTTGCAAGAGCTAAAGCTTTGTCGCTGATATCGCTTTGTGTTAAAGTAATATCTGAGTTAGCTAGAAGGCTAATTCCAACCGCACCTGAGCCGGTACATAAATCGAGTACTGTTTTATAATTATGCTCTTCGATAGCTTTTAAAGCAGTCTCAACGAGTGTTTCTGTGTCTGGACGTGGAATTAGGCAATCGGGAGAGACTTGAAAGGTGAGGCCGTAAAATTCTTTCTCCCCGATAATATAAGCGGTGGGTATATGTTGAGAACGAAGAGTGGCAAGGCTAATAGCCTCTCTTGCTTTTTCCTCTTCCATTTCTTCTTGATCGTTTATTAGTTCTTGAGTTTTAGTCCAGTTAGTAACTTTTCTAATAAAGATAGACGCTTCAAGAAAGGCGGATTCAATTTCCGCCTCCTTAAGTATCTTTACTATTTGGTTTTTACACTCTCTAACTCTCACGCGTCTCTTAAAGCATCCTCGCCTGCTGCTACTTTTAAGGCTTCGATCAATTCATCCATATTACCGTTAAGAATTTCTCCTAACTTATAAAGTGTTAAGTTAATTCTGTGGTCAGTTAGACGGTTTTGAGGGAAGTTGTAGGTTCTAATTCGCTCAGAGCGGTCACCACTACCAACTTGGCTTCGTCTTGCATCAGCTCTTTCTTTCTGCTTTTTGCTTTCCTCTAAATCATAAAGTCTAGCTCTAAGGACACGTAAGGCTTTTGCACGGTTCTTAATCTGAGACTTCTCATCTTGTTGAATAACTACCATGCCGGTTGGAAGGTGAGTAAGGCGAACCGCTGAGTCGGTGGTGTTTACACATTGCCCCCCTGGACCGCCTGCTCTCATTACATCGATTTTCAAATCTTCAGGTTTGATTTCGATATCTGTTTCTTCAGCTTCAGGAAGTACTGCAACAGTAACTGCGGAGGTGTGAATTCTTCCGCCAGAT
>CAYYEN010000072.1:0-9747 GCA_964470795.1 uncultured Spirochaetaceae bacterium
TGGGTCAGTATATCTCGACCTACAGTACCTAGCGGGTAATTGTTGCATAACAATGTCCTTACCGACTTCTCTTTCATATCCATAAAATCCACCGTCTTTTAATACATGAAAATCTATATTATTACACATATTTTCTATTTGTGTTTTCATTGAATAATCCATGACATTTTGATATTGTTTGGTTATTTCTTTCCCATTTGGTTTCTGATAATTTTTAAGTGGCGTAATAACATATCTGTATGTGTTCATGTTGGCAAGCCTATATATCATATTTCTATACTCACCACTCGTAGAGAAGAAGTAGTTAGACATATCTATTAGTTCCAACCTATCCTTACTCGTTAAAGCATCTTGAACGTCTTTTACACTGTATTTATCATCTGTCTTTATTAAGTCGGAAAAGTTAATACCCATTATTCCTTTAAAATTATCCATACTGTTAAAAAAAGCTTCTCTTACATGTGTTTCACTCAATTAATTTTTCACCTCCGACCTAATTAAAAGCTATAAATGAAGAAAGTTTCGATTTCTTCTTTGTCTTTTTATGCAATCCCTCTTCAAGTATGTTTGCATAGTAATTGCAAAAGCCTATACTACTAAATCTATCTTTTCTCATTACTTTATTATCAACCTTTAGATATCCACCTGATTTTTGACCAGCGATTTCTAATGTTGTCATTTCTTTTACAAGTAAATCTGTTTCCCTATATGGCTGTAACTCCAACTCAAGCTTGTATGTATCCATATTTTCATCAATATCCAGTAAGATATCTTCTGCTTTATCCGCACCGACTAGTAGCTCTAAGTTTTTATTCTCAACCGCACTCTTTAGCCATGTTAACATAAAGTGGTTAAATTTAGCACTTTGCTTAATACCATATATGATAGGCAGTGCATCATCAACGTTACTTCCATATATTCTATCTTCCATGTCTTCCCTATTAAAGATTGTCCATGCAGGATAATTGGTATCACGACTAGGGTCATATTGTGGCTTTGCTGTTGCGTCTGTAACACCAGAGCCTACACCCATAGCATCAATACATACATAGTCTATATCAAAGTCTTCATACAGCTGTTTAAGCCTTATAGCCTGTGTTTCTGTATGTGCATTGTTTGCATGTTCAATATACACTAGCTGCTTTCTATACTTACTTCCATTAGGTATTAGTCTCATAACCGTAAATACACTATTGTCATTCGATCCACCCATGATAGCAACGTCAAGACCCAGTAATCGTATTTCACCTTTAAGTTTTGGATTTTGATTATTCTTTTTCCAAAGCTTTAATGCTTTTTTATCAAGATACATTTCATTAGGGATAGGCTTAAAAGCACGTTCAATATTTCTAATGCCCTCTAATTCTTTATATCCGAACATAGACCTTTCAGAGTCATTCCAGAACAAACCTTCGTTCTCTATACTCCACCACATTTGTGAAAACTCACTAGACTCTTTATACTTTAAGATGTCTTCTTCATAGTCCATAAATCCTTCTGCAACTGGAAACCCCCAGTGCATAGATAATAAAGACTGATTTTTACCATCTATCATTGCATCATAAGCATCGTTTGCTATATTGCAAAAATAGTCATTAGCAAACCAACCACTTGATATGTAAATATCTTTTTTGCTTTCACCTGTTTTAACATTTCTATATTTGGTATTATCTTTCCATCTTGGTTGCCTATCACCTTGTTGTTTAAATTTCTGTAAAACGTTTTCAATAACGTCTTTTGTCAAGGTTCTAGCTTCTTCATAGATAACGCCTACTGCACGGTTACCACGAGATGAGTCTGAGCCAGTAACAACTACTATCTCAGAGCCACCATGAAACTTAACAAATGTGTCATTCTGGCTAACGCTAAATTCTTTTATTTCTTGTTTTAACCTAGGATATCTATTATATAGTTCTCCCATAATCTTCTGAGAAACGATTAGTCTTGCCTGTCCTCTTGTCATTTTTGTTATCGTAAAGGCTCTTTATCCTCTACCTCTTATAGTTTCCTATAAGCTCAGACTATATTTTTTCCATATGTTAATAAACATTTAGGAATCGGAGACTCGTGGATGCATTCTTGCTATCATTACGCTCAGCATCTAGTCGTTACAAAGACTTGCGATACAAGCCCTCTCGGTATTAGCATATCTTTAATTAAGACTTAGCCTTCACCGAATTTCCCCAATTTTTCATTATATGTTTCCATATAAAGGTGGCACAAGCTTACCACTAGCTATGACAAATCTACTTCTTGGAAATAAAATACTATATACAACTAAAAACCACGCCGTCATATAACTCTTTGAAATACCACGACATGCAATCCAAAAAAATACTGAGTTTTTGAACATGAGATATATTATCATATCTTGATACCATGTAAGACCTTCAAAGCCAAAGTAATCAGCTATAAATCTATGAGGGATTTTGACGCCAGTAATCCGCAAACTCCCTCACACCTTCATACTCTCTTTGCTCTTTAGTTTTGCTTTTATCTATTTCAATTTTGTATGTCTTTGATCGTTTCGCCACCTAAGTCACCCCTCCCTTCATTATGAAATTCCCACTTAAAGCCACCACATGTTTTTCGTCTACCTTTTGCACAACAAAGTATATGAGAAGGATTAACCTTTAATGCGATTCCAGCTTTATTTGCTGAGTCTAATACACTCCAATGTTTCCTTATCTATCTGCACCACACTTCTTCCTCTTGATTCTTTTTTGCGTTCTCTAAGCAGAACATCTAATCCAACCTTGTCATAATGATCCTTATAGCAAAATATATACCCGTTAGTTGTTTTATGTGATTTTTTACTTTCATCACATAATGATTCTATTAGCTTTTTATTAACTCCTGTTTTTTCGACAGCCTCTTTAAAATCTTTAAAAACAGTTGTTGAATTATCTTTTAAATCTACCATTACTATTTCTTTAAAGCATTCCTTGATGTTGTAATTACTATAAAATTCATAGTCAAACCCATATATATTAAAATCTTCTTCGTACATCCACACATAACCACCAGCAGAAAATGCTTTATTATTATTCCTTTGGCAATTTTTCATTATTCCATTCTTATTTACTCCCGTCATCCTGGAGGCATATGTGGCGCTATAATATTTATTAATCATATTACCATCACCATCAAACTGAATTACAGCTTTAACTCTGCAACTATCCATTTTTTCTTCCTCTGTGTAGATTCTTCCTCTTAGCCCCGCACCGCCTAAGCTTTGATTGTACCCACCCTCAAAGGAATTATAAAAGCTTATATATCCTATTTCTTTATCATCTAAAATATCAGCATCATTTACGACTTCAATAATCTTAAATTCAAACGCATCTTTTCCATATTTGTTCCATGAACGTTGTAAATGGATATTATAATGTCTATTCTTTCTTAAATCTAACTTGTGATCTCTAATTCTTCTTGATATATCAATACTTTGACCTATGTAATATTTGTTGTTTAGCTTATTTCTAATTGCATATATTCCTATTTTTGCCATTTTTCATCACTCCAATTCTTCCGAGTAATGATTATCAGCGTTTTCTTGAACATACCTATTCATTTCTTCATAGTCTTCGTCTACCGATGACTTGTTAGCACCTATAAATCTCTCCATATGTTTAATTAACATTTTATGCATAAAATTAATACCATCTACATCATGGTATTTCTTGTCTGGCACAATAGGTCTGTCTTCCGCCATATCAATTTTTAATGATAGAGAGTCTTGATTATCCTTATCTTTTACATCCTGCAATGTCATTTTATTATTTTTTAATAGCGTAGCCCTTGTTTTAGATAAATCATTACCAGTTTTTGCATCTCCTGCATTAAAAGCCCTTCGACTAAGCCATTTAAGCAAAATTATTTCTGAATACAAGTCAACACTGGCTATATCTTCTCTTTTACCACCGTATTGAAATACCATTTCATCTAACTCTTTACTCATTTGCTTTAACTCATCTGCTGTCCATGTGTCGCCAAATAAACCTACTAAATCGCCCATCTCATCAATGACTTCTTCGTAGATGTATTCATCTACATCTTTTACTTGTCTGAGCTGTGGACTATCTGAATATGTTAAATCAATATAATCTTTGCCATTTTCATATTTTCTTTTAGGATTGTTCACAAGTAGCATATAGTGACCAAACTGGTTATCTTTCCCCTCTGACCTCTTATAGTCATCTGGTATAAACGGTATGTCTAGAATCATAAGGAGTTTATGCAGTGTCTCTATATCAGTATTTCCTAACCTTGTACCACAATTCTTACATATAGAGTAAGTATCTTGGTCTATAATCTTACTTCTGTGCTTATAGAAGTTATTTTCAACCGTAGACTCAAACCCACAATGCAAACATATTTTCTTAGGTTTTTCTTTTTTGACAGATATAAAACACCACCCCTTTCATTTTTATTATTTTATTATTTTTTAAATTTCATTTTTAGCATTTTTAACACCTTCAATTTTCGTAATCTCAAGTTGGAGTTTATTATTTTCCTCTAGTATTAGTCTTTCGTGTTCTAACCCCTGTAGCTGTAATAAGTACTCTAATGCATCCTTTGGGTCAACACCTATAATTCCTAAAACATGTATCATACCTATTCTTTCTGCAATGTCGTCAATACCATCTAGTATTTTTTCACCAAAAACATCAATTAGTATTTCTAGGTCTGCAGTATCTTGATAGTTGTCTAAGTCTACTGATTCATCTTCAAATAAATCTTCAATTTCATGTTCAACATTGTACTTAGCTTTATTTTCGCTCATATTTTTTTCTCCTTAAATGATATTGTCTACAATTCCTTTTTGAATGCATTCTTCAGGTCTATAAACAAAATCAATATTCTTATCTAAAAAATCATCCATATCTTGCTCTGTTAGCTTCGAATGTTTTCTAAATATATTCTTTAAAGCACCCCAATCTTTCAGAGAGTTTTCAACGTCTTTAATGTCCTCTTGTAATGTAGAGTGTCCTTGTTTATAGCTATTTGATTGATGAATTAATACCGTGCCATATCTAGTTATATATCTATGACCTTTAGACCCAGCCATTAGAATTTTTGAACCTCCACTTGCCGTATACCCATCGCAATAGGTTTCAATGATAATCCCTTGCTCTTGCCAATATTCCATGTATGATATCATTGCAAAAATAGCTAAAACCATGCCTCCGAAACTTGAAATTTTTATTTTGATATGACTCCGTTCGGATTCTGGTTTGGCTAATTCTTGTTCTGCAAGCTTTCTAAGTTGTCTGCAAAACATAACTTGTGAAAACCTATCAATTTCGCAATCTAAATAAATTATGTTCCGATTAAGATAATCATTGATTTTCATTTCATCTAAAATTGTATTTTGTGGATTTAGCAACATATCCATAGTTGTACCATTTTAACCTTTCGATTGATTTACATATATTTTTTATTATTTTCTATTAAACTGCATGTTTAAAATTAAATCATCCTCACCATAAAACATAAGTAAATTTTGAGATGAATTACTGAACAGCCTTTTACCTTTTGCATAATCACCGACACCACTCATAGAACCATTAATTATACATTTAGCAAAATACTTTTCATTAATAGCAAAACTGTGAAAATGCCCCATAAGCACATAGTCTGCCTTAACCCCAACTGACATGCTTAGATCTTCTATTACTGTTCTAGGATTATCCAAGTGCCCATGAACGCAATAAAACACTTTGCCGTCAATCTCAAAATAACCAATATTATCATCTATAATATTTGAAATTATTTCAATGTTTTCATATTTTGGATTGTCTCCAACTCTACTTAATATGTGCCAATCCATGAGTTTAGCCATGGATTCTTTTTCAATATGTTCTTTATAATTCTTGTTAATTCTTGAGTGATTATCGAGGGTGGATATATACTTAATCTTCAACCCATACTCACTTAGAGTATGTAACAAATAAACCATCAACTCTGAAACTCTCATTGTTTGCTCTATAGAGTCCAATGTGTCAGATACTCTTGCAGAAACATGGATATTTCCAGATATCATATCCCCTAAACTACATACATATAGAGTGCCTATATCGTTCTTTTGGCAATGTGCTATGGTTTTATGTATTAAATCATTAACTTTATCTTCTAATATTTGAGGATTAAACGACCCCCAATAGTTTTTATATGTTTCTCCCATATGCCAATCTGATAATTGGAGTACCGCAGTGTCACTGCCGTTGAGTTTTATCTCTCTTTCAACAAACTTATATGGTTCTATCGTCTTAGCAACATCAACTATAAAGTCAAACATTTCTTCTATTCTAGCTTCATCCCTAAGTGTCTTTCTTTTCTCTCTAAGTGCATCCCACGCTTTGACTTTACTCTTATATAAATCATCTTCTCTTTTGTCTATGAGTAGCAATCTTTCAGTTAAACTATCGTCTTGAACATATTCGTGTTGAACTTCCTTCCACATACCAGTAAACCCCTGATATATCTTCCTATGTCTTGATTCATCGTAATCAACCCTAAGTTCTCTATTGCATATCTCACCAGCGTCATTTTGACTAATGTTACCAGTGTCTTCCATATATTTATAAACTCTCCATATAAAATGCTTTTCAGTTTCGTTAGGTTGTAGCTTGAAATCATCCTTATAATTTTCATTCTTCAATAAACTCATATGATTTTCTCCTGTTTTATTATTGGCTATTTTCCCATTTTATTTTATCTGCACCGCAATTTGTACAATAATAAATTTCCTTATCATCTAAATAATATGTATTATCTTCAGTCACTTCAAACATATGGCTACAAACCATACATCTTAAAACTTTTTTAGCTTTTTTCTTGCGTCTTTTAGACATTTTCAATCTTCCCTTTTATGATTATTTTTATAATTTGCATAAAAAGACACACCCGCAATTAAGCGAATATGTCTATCTGTCTTTTTTATGACCGCTAAACGGCGCTGTTTTGGCTTAGTCCTCGTAAGGATATAGGCCTGATCAACTAAATATGTACTGTTTAGTAGCCCACTCGTGACCACCATATTTGTCTAAACTTGCTTGCAAGCTATACAGCCTTGTGGAATACCAAAAGTCACACATATCAACACTTTAACCAATATCAAGGGTTTGAAAGATTTTTGGACTTTAATTTTATAAACTTTAATCTTATAAGAACTTTGAAATCTGAATTTTAATCTCTAAGATTTGAGTTTTGAACTTTTTATCCATTTGATTATTTTAGATAAAAGTATCTTTAACAATTGTCGAAGATGCTTTTATAAAATATCATCTTAATCTCCTATTAGAGTTTTTTGTCTTGTCTGTATTACCCTACAGACTAGGGGATATGTATTTATGGTTTTCGTATAACTTGCAATAATATTTTAAATAGAAAGTTGGGAGTCTATGTTAGCACCGCCAACTTTAATCGATCCGCTTAATATGGAATTACAATTTTAGTGATGGCGTTTATTTCGCTAAGTGAAGAATCTACGTCCATCTCAAACTCGTCTATTTCAAATTCCAATTGTTGAATTGCTTTTTCTAAACCTAATGGATCAATTAACTCCCATTCGTTCATATCTCTATATGAAGTTGCAAATTCCAAGTTGTTATTATTGCTGTTTTTACTATCCTTAGAATCAGATGACATTCGTGTATCAAGCAGCTCTTTAAGCTCTCTCTCAACCTTATCATTATTTCTCTCTACTTCTGATAATGCTTTACGATACTGTGTCTTCATTGTCTCTAATAGCTCTTTATCAAGTTCGATGCTACGCTTTCTTTCGATAGCATCTGCAATAGTATAATCTTCACCTGCAACCACTACTATAGTTTCTGCATTAGCTTTAACCACTGCTTGTTTAATTAATTTCTTCCGTTCAATTAAATCTTTAACACTTTGATTATCAGCTTTTGCTAGTTCAATAAATTCATCTTTGGTATATTTATTGTTTATTTTTTGACTTGACTTTCTTTTAGCTCCAACCAATACTGAATTATAAATTGCCTTTTCGATTCTTGAATCCAATGTTTTTAGTTCGGTTAGTGCTCTTGCGATTGAAATTTCCATATACACATTCTCCTTTAGTTAATTTTGATTTTTAATTTTATTATTTCTATTAAATACAGTATACTAAAGATATGTATTAAAGTCAAGTGTTTTTTATTATTTTCTTTATTCATTTATCTCACTTTTTAATTGAAAAGTTACAGCCACATTTTCACCATTGAATTTTTCTATAAGCTCTCTAAGTGTCTTTATACCTAGCTCATCAAACTCCATTGATATTTCTTCGCCATCAGTGTTTAATATCCCTGTGAATTTCAGACTATGTGTTTCATTTATTGGACTTTTCGCCATTATAAAATTCTCCTTTTATATGTATATATATTAATAATTATGTATAATTACCCTACGCTAAATACTAACTTTTGTACCCTTATTTACTGCAACCACTCTTGTAGTTTTATTCATTTTTGCTAATTCGATTTCTAAATCTTTTTTGAAACTAATTTTATCACTCATATTACCATGCACTAGATATATTACATCTGTATTGATACTTTTGTAATAGTTTATCAATGAATTATATTGCATATGAGAGGAAAAGCTGTTAAGGTTTATGACTTTGCAATTATTTTTACATGGTTTTCCGTTGACTGATATGGTTTTTTTACTACTACCATTCTTAATTCTCCAACCAATACTGCCTTCTACCATGAACCCGCAAGTTACAATATAGTCACATTTTTTCGGTAATACGCTTTGTGCCCAATGAATTGATCTTCCCGCCGATATCATACCAGATGCACTGAGAATCACCTTTGGCGACTTATCAAGCACACATGCCTTACTTTCCATTGGGTCAGTTACAAACTTGACATTCTTCCATGCCATTAGCTTGTCAATTAACTCTTTTTGTTCTCCAACTAATGTCTCACTAAATATCTTAGTCAACTTAACTGCTAATGGGCTATCCACCACAATCTGAGTTGTAAACGTATTGTCATTACCATACATGTCATACAACACACTTAGCATTGTTTGTGTGCGTTGCAATGCGAATGTAGGTATCAATACCCTACCTCTGCCATCATTACGTACTTTGTCGATTACAGTGCGTAGTTTTTCAATATCTTTATCTCTATCAGACTTATTGCAACTTCTACTTGAATCACCATAATTACACTCACCAACAAAAATTGATGCGTTTTTAACTGGTGTAAATTTCTCTACAAATGGATTGTCAAATAATATATTACCTATATCACCTGAAAAAGCTAACTTTTCAATGTGTCCAGATTGCTTTTTTATGTATAAGATAACTTGCACTGCACCTGTGATGTGACCAGCACCTACTAGCTTAAAACTTACTGTATCACTCAACTCGTATGTCCTATCTTCGTCATAACCCCTTACATGAGCTACTGTGGTTTCCACGTCGTCTTTGGTATAAATAGGTTTTGCATTAGGATATTTTCCATGTCTTAAGCTATCAACGTCTTTCTCCATGATATGTGCAGAGTCCTCTAACATTGGTTGAAAATAATTCACTGAATTGTGATGTGTAATTATTTGTGCTTGACAACCTTCTTTATATAGCCTTGGTAAAATTCCGAAATGATCAATATTTATATGTGAAACAAATATATAGTCTATATCTTTTGGATTAAAATCCAGTTTTCTTGAATTAACCTTATAATCTTTTGCTATTGAATTACTCTGATACAAACCTGCGTCAAC
>CAYYEN010000073.1:0-9724 GCA_964470795.1 uncultured Spirochaetaceae bacterium
CAAGCTAACTTAGAAACTGAAAATGCTTTCTTAGCAGATAACAAAACTAAAGAAGGTGTTATTACACTAGATTCAGGTGTACAATATGAGATTATCAACAAGGGCGATGGAGCAAAACCAACCCCAGATGATACAATTGTTGTAAACTACACCCTTCACTTATTAAATGGTACAATACTTGATCAAGGTAGCGATGTTACTTTCACCCTCGGCTCTTTAATCCCAGGCTTTATTGAAGTAGCTACTAAAATGCAAGTTGGCGAAGCAGTTACTGCTTACATTCCACCTTCTCTTGGTTATGGTGAAAATGGAACAGAAAACATTGAACCAAACTCCTTACTTATCTTCGATATTGAATTAAAAGAAATTGTAAAATAACTTTTAAATTAAGTAAAATGATAGTCAACTCTTAAAGGGTTGGCTATTTTTTTAGACTAAAAAACCCCTTCTAAATTAATAAAAGGGGTTGTAAGCAAAGTTTAATTCTTCTATTTACTAGTATTCTTAAACATATTAATCATCAAGTTAGCACCCATCATCTGTGTCGATTGCATACTAGAAAGGCTTGAAACGAAATCTTGGAAGTCTGCAAGACAGTCGAGTAAGAGTAAGCGAACAAAGGTCTCATCTGCTTTTGATACTGTAATCATAAGCTCATCTGAGTTGACAATCTTTAGTGTGATAATAGAATTATCTTTTCTAATCTGCCAAGCAGGGTTTGCACTCTCAATTCGAGAGATGAAGTATTCTTCTTGTGTTAACGCACTTAAGACGCTCTCTCGTGCAAAATCTGCTGTACGAGCGGAAGGAAATTGCAATTCAATTGTAACAATATCTTCACTTTCCTTATTCTCAAGACTCTTCTTATAACCATTGCCACCTTTAAAGCTGGCAACTAGCAAAGGAGGAGCTGCTAAAGAAGCAAAGAGCATCGTCATTACGGCAACGCCAAACATATCAGGTCCTATTGCTCCACTTGCAAGTCCAATCCCTGCTACAATTAAAGTTACTTCGCCTCTAGGAAGCATACCAGCTCCTATTCTAAACGCACCACGAAGATTAAAGCCTACTAAAAGGGAGGGCGCACCACAGCCTACAAGTTTACCTACAAAAGCAATGAGCGCAAATAAAAGACCGAAGCCTAAGACAGACTTCATTGCTGCAAAGTCAACCATCATACCCATTACTGCAAAAAATACAGGTACAAAGAATTCACTAACTGCAGTTATTCTATCACTCACTTCATGAGCAACATCTGTTTGGCTAATACTAAGACCTGTAATATAAGCACCGATTATCATGGCTAGCCCTGCGGCTTCCGACAAACCTGCAAGGAGCAAGGCAACACCAAAGGAAACTTCTGCAATTAAGGCAATAGATTTAAACTTCTTCATGCCCTTTGTAAACTTAGGTGCAATTAAAATACCTAAAACCATACAAATTGCCCAAAACCCTACTGCTTTTATAGCAACAAGACCAATTGTACCCCAAGCAATTGAACCACCGTTAAGCTCTACAGTACTAATACCTACAACCACAGAGAGTAAGACGATTGAAATGACATCATCTAAAACAGCGGCTGCTAAGATAGTAACACCTTCCGGTGTTGATATCTTATTATTCTCACTTAAGATTCTAGCTGTTATTCCAATACTTGTTGCGGTACAAACTGTACCTAAGAATAATGCTTCAGGGTCCATGATTGAGTGGACGTTTTGATGGAGCAAGACAGTAAGTCCCGCACCTAACAAGAAGGAGATAATTACACCTCCAAAGCCAACTACAGTTGCTTTACCAGAAAACTTTAAGAAAGTTTGTAAGTCGGTTTCAAGTCCTGAGTTAAAGAGTAGGAAGATGGAACCAAGGGTAGAAATTCCATAAAGCGCTGCAGAGACAGGAACCGAAGAGTCAGCAATTACTGGAAATAAAGGACCAATTGAGCCTAGTGGAATTGCACCTAGCACATACGGACCTACAACCATACCCGCTACTAATTCACCTAATACCTTAGGTTGTTTTAAGACTCTTGAAAAGAAAAGTCCAAAAAACTTAGTTGCAATTAAAATAACACCTAATTGCAACACTAAAATCATCATTTGATGTGTCATTTATTTTACTCCAAAAACCTTAAGAATTTCTTCTACGCTTGTAGCTTTCAAGAGTTCTTCTCTAGCCTCTACATGTTGGATAATTTTACTAATTTCTGCTAAAAATTGAACATGTGGTCCAATTCTATCAATGGGAGAGAGAGTTAGAATAAAGATAGTACTAGGCTTTCCATCTAGAGAATCGAAGTCTAGGCCTTCTTTTTTGATACCTACAGCAGCAACTAGATCTTTTACCGCTCTTGTTTTTGCGTGAGGAATAGCGACCCCTTCTTGGATACCTGTAGACATTTGTTTTTCTCTGTCCATAACATCTTGAAAGGCTTGATCTATGCTAGCAAGTTTTCCGCTAGTAACTAATAAAGAGAGTAATTCTTTAATAACGCCTTCCTTAGTTGAACTTTCAAGTTCAAATTTAACAACTTTGTTGTTTAAAACATTACTTATTTTCATGCTTCAAGCTTACTCCGTTTTATAAAACGGTACAATAGTTTTAGCCCCTACAACATAAAAGCAAACCTTTTTAGAGTTTGCTTTTAGTATTAATTAGATTTTTGGTAAATAAAATTGAACTGTTTTAATTCGCTCAGGTAAATTTATACATATTCCTCGCTTATACGGCTCATCAGTGTAGATAAACCGTCCGAGAGCAAGCCGGTAAACAGATTGCGGGGTTTCAAAAGAGATTAGTTGCGAATTAGAAAGTGTAATTTCTAAAGTCAAACAATCCTTTCGTCCCTCATATTGAATTCCACCACTAGTTACAAAGCTTTCGACTTTGTAAGTAAGCTCTTTACATTCAGGACAAGCATAAAGCCCATCCTCTTGAGTGTAAGGCAAGCTACGATCTAAAACAGTAATCACATGTTGCATCATAGGATGCAACGGTGCATAAGTCTCAAGGACATCTAAAATATCAAAAACTATCAAATTGCATTACCTTTGTGGGTCTTTCTAAGTTTTGCATACTGCTCTATTATTTCAACACACCCCTCGATACCTAATAAACTGCTATCAAGAGATAAATCATAGGTTCTGCACATACCCCACTTTTGATCTGAGTAATAATTATAATAGTTAGCACGAGTTTTGTCTGCCTTTAAGCAAACTTCTTCAGCTTTTTCTTTTGGTGCTTGATAAACTTCAGTTGCTCTTTTAATTCTAGCCTCAAGTCCTGCATGAATAAATACTGAAATTGTATTAGGGTTATCGCGTAAAATATAATCTGCACATCTGCCGATTATTACACAAGAGCCTTTTTCAGCAACCTTCTTAATTGTCTTTGATTGTATCAAAAACAGTTGATCATTTAGTGGCATTTCGTTAAATCCAATAGCACCAGTTGCCATAGGATAATTCCCCATTACTAAAGAATAGAGTAAGGAAGAAGTAGGTTTCTCATCTGCATTGTGGAACAAAGCCTCTGATAATCCGCTATCTTTAGCCGCTAGTGCTAATAGTTCTTTATCATAAAACGGTATTCCCAATTTTGATGCAAGAGCCTTTCCGATCTGACGTCCACCACTACCAAATTGTCTTCCGATAGTAAAAATTACATGTTCATCCATAACTGTCCTCCGTCTTTATTATACACCAGATATTAGCTTGACTTCAAAATAAATTTTTATTTTTATTTTTTAACCTCTAAAAGAGAGTCGCAACGCTGAAATAAAGTTGGATGAGAATAGTCAAAAAAGATTTCTAGCTTACTAGGATTTATATCAGAAAGATTTTCCCTATTTAAAATTAAGAGAGAGGTCGCTAATGCTTCTCCACTTCCTAAAAGCGCCTTTGCATAGCTATCAGCCTCTCTTTCATCCTTTCTAGAACTGAGATTTGAAACAAAAGAAAACAGTGAAAAATAAGAGGAGAAGACTATTTCTAATAAAAACAAGCCAATAAATAAATGCTCCGCTTTAAAGCCAAAGCTGGAATAAAGACTTGGCAGTTTAGTTAAATAAGCAATGAGTTGAAAGAGTACTAAATAGAGAAGAGAAATCTTAATCAGACGTTTAACAATATGCTTCTTCTTATAGTGTCCAAGTTCATGGCAAATTACAGCTACCAACTCTTCTGTACTCAACTGCTTGATAAGATTATCATAAAGTACAATACGCTTCTTTTTTCCAAAGCCTGTAAAATAAGCATTTGAGTGCTTAGAGCGTTTAGAGGAATCGACTATAAAAATTGCATCTAGTTTAAATCCTGCTTTATCAAAAAGCGTTTTAATTGCTGTCTTTAACTCCCCTTCTTCAAGTGGTGTAAATTTGTTAAATAACGGTGCTATCCAAGTGGGGTAAATAATATTAATAAGCAAAGAAAAGGCAATAAGTACTACAGTGGTTATTACTGGCCAAGCAAGGGGGAAAGCGCCAACAAAGAAATAGATAGCGCTAATTATAGCAAAGGAAAGCGGCAGCTCTATTAACCAATTTTTAAGGGTATCTGTAAGGTAAAGCTTAAAAGTGATAGTAGAAAAGCCATGCATCTTTTCAATCTTAAACGTTTTATAAAGACTAAAAGGAAGCGAGAACAACGCTGAAGGAAGGGAGGAGAGCAATAGGAAAACTAATACATGAAAAAACGTTGAAGCAATTGCTATCTTGTAAAAAAGGAAAGGATAGAAACTTGATACTATCAGTATAACAGAGAAAATAAATTGCAAAACTGTATAAACCAGATAGTAGGTATCGTACTCATTTTGATAACTTCGCATCGCTTCAAGCTTTTCTTTATCAAAATAAGAGCGTGCATAAGAAGGCAAAACTAAAGGTTTTTTACGCTTAAGATTGCTACTAATTGTAATACTTAGCGATAAGATTAACGCTAAGACGATACCCACTAACCAAAGATAGTAAAACATATTATGTCCTTATTTCTCTATTAAACGATTTTCCTAAAGCAGTTGGTGCAGTTCTTTGGTTACGAGAGGTAAAAGAAAGAACTATTACTACCACTACATAAGGTAACATTACAAAAAATTCATAAGGTAAGGATAATCCTAACCCTTGAACGTTGTACTGAATTGTTTGAGTTAAGGAGAAGAGTAACGCGCCTAACATAATCTGAACAGGGTTCCAGTGTCCAAAATAGACCAATGCAACCGCGATAAAACCACGCCCTGCTATAAGTTCATCTGAAAACATCTTTGCTTGACAAATGGAAAGATAAGCTCCAGCAAGTCCTGCAAGAGCGCCTCCTACCATCAAGGCTTCATAACGAGTTCTATTTACGTTAATGCCCATACTGTCTGCCGCTCTTGGATGAGTACCAACAGCTCTTACCTTTAATCCCCAACTAGTTTTAAAGAGGATGTAATAAGCAATAGGTACAAACAAGAACGAAAGATAAACCATGATATTGTGGGAAAAGAGTATCTCCCCTAACACTGGAATCTTACTTAAGAAAGGTATTGGCGCAGAAGGAAGACCCGGAATAGATTGAGTTCCACCAACAAAGTGTCTAAAAAGTGTTCCGGCAATACCTACTCCAAACATTTGTAGACCGATTCCTGCTATTCCTTGAGGAGCACGGAAGGAGACACAAACAACTCCAAAAAAGAGACCAAAGATAGCTCCAACTAAGGAGGCAACTACGAGGCCAACCACATTCCAATAAAGAGGAACTTGCCCACCGCCTCCGATCATGAAGGGGATTAACATACCAATAAATGCACCAATTGCCATTACACCTTCACAACCTAGGTTAAATACCCCGGCTCTTTGGTTAAACATTTCACCTAAGGAGGCTAGTAGGAGTGCCACTGAAAAAGGTACGGTCATTGCTAAAATATTGATTAAAATGTCCATTATTTTACCTCCTTTTTATTTTTAACAATCATGCGATAAACTTTGTCTTCTAAGTAAGCATTCGATAATACCATCTGAGTAGTTACAATTACTATGATTATCAAACCTTGCATCACTTGCACAATGTTAGCCGGTACGTTAACCGCACGAGGAGCTAAGGTAGCACCATAGATCAAAAGAGCAAAGAAGAAAGAAGCTGGAACTATACCCGCGGGATGTAAGCCTCCAAAGAGTGCGACAACTACAGCAGAAAAGCCATAGTTATTTGTCACGCCTTCAATCGCTCTTCGGTGAACTCCCGCAATTTCCATACCACCAGCAAGACCGGCAAAAGCACCAGATAAAATCATCGAAAAGATTACATACCAAGTAACATTAATACCACCATAACGAGCAGCACGAGATTGTGCACCGGAGGCTCTCATCTTAAAGCCATAAGTAGTTTTCCACATTAAGAGGTAAACCAATACTGCTAAGACTAAGGCGATAAAAATGCCAGTATGTAAACGACCTGCAAGACGGGTTAATTCGATGTTGGAAGTTAATCTCATAGACTGAGGAGTTCCTGAACCATTAACCTTCTCAGCGGGGTCCAACATTACAATTCTTAAACAGAAGGAGTAAAATTGAGCCGCTATGTAGTTAAGCATAACAGTTGAAAGCAATTCAGAAACATTAAGCTTGGCTTTCAATATGCCAGGTATAAAGCCCCAAAGTGCACCGCCTAACACCGACATCAACAGTGCAAACGGAAGCAAGATAGGTTTTGGAAGCTCTGGAAAAGAGAGTGCAATAGCTGTAAAAGATAAAACACCTATTGCCATCTGCCCCTCAGCTCCAATATTAATAATACCGGAGCGATATGCAATTGAAACACCAAGTGCAATAACACAAAGCGGGATTGCTCTAATTAACACTTCAGTAAGGTGTCCCATTTTAGTTAGTGGCATAATACAAATTGTATAAAATGTCTTTGGTACATTAGCTCCTAAAACTAGCAGGATTGCTGAAGAGATTATCAGCGTTGCCAAAATTGCAATAATTATAATTGAAAGTTTATATAATAGTTTAAAGTTATTGTTCATCTTTGACTCCTGCCATTAAAATACCCAAGCTTCTACGATTAGCCTCAGTGTGAGGAAGAACCTTTTGAATTTGGCCTTTATAAATTACCGCCACTCTATCAGAGAGGTTGATAATTTCGTCCAGCTCTTCACTGATAAGTAGAATACCAATACCCTCCCGTCTTATTCTCAAAAGTTCACGGTGAATAAATTCAATGGCTCCTAGATCGAGTCCTCGAGTTGGATAAACTGCTATCAAGAATTTAGGCTTTCGTGTCATCTCACGAGCCAAGATTACTTTTTGAATATTACCGCCAGAGAGCGAGCCAGCGCTGGTCAGAAGGCCTGGACATCTTACATCGTAATCCTCGATTAGTTTATCTGCATTTTCAACAATTGCTTTATTCTTTAAGAAATGATATTTCGCAAATTTCTCATCTTCATAATCTTTTAAAATTAAATTCTCTTTAATAGAGAAGGAGGGAACAATTCCTTCAATGTTACGCTCTTCAGGAATGTAGCCCATGCCTTGAGAGATAACATAGTGGGAAGACTTATTTGCAAGATCAACAGAAAAGAAATTAATCTCTCCCGATTCCACCCCTCTAAGTCCATTTATAGCTTCAGCCAATTCACGTTGTCCGTTACCAGAGACTCCAGCTAGTCCTACAATTTCACCTGAATTGATAGTTAAATTCAAATTATTTAAGGCTAAAAAGCCCATATCAGATTTCACGCAAAGGTCCTTTATTTCTAAAGCGGGGCTCCCGTGTAAATCCTCTTCTTTATTCTCAGGAAGTTTTACTTCATGACCTGTCATCAAGGTAGCAATTTGAGCAGAAGTATAATCTTTAGTAAGACCTGAGAAAACCACTTTCCCGTGACGTAAGATTGTTACGTTATCAGAAAGGGCTTTAACTTCATTGAGTTTATGAGAGATGAAAATAATGGATAATTCATTTTTCATATTCTTTAAGAGCTCAATAAGTTCATCAGTCTCTTGTGGTGTTAAAGCAGAGGTTGGTTCATCTAAGATTAAGAATTTAGCGCCTAAACATAAGGTTTTAACTAGCTCAACACGCTGTTGCTCACCAACTGACAATTGCCAAATATAGGCATCAGGGTTAACAGCTAAGCCGTAATGTTTACTGACTTCAATAACCTGCTCTCTGACCATATTTAAATCGAGTTTTAGCTTTTTCCAAGCTTTCTTATAACCTAAAGCCACATTTTCAACAACGCTCATGTTAGGTACTAGCATATATTGCTGGTGAACCATACCCAATCCTATTTTAAAAGCATCCTCAGGTCCTCTAAATCTTACTTCTTGCCCGTTGATTAAGATTTTACCCTCATCTTGTTGATAAATACCCATAAGCACGTTCATAAGTGTAGTTTTGCCCGCTCCGTTCTCACCTACTAAGGCTAGAATTTCGCCCTCTTCTACGTTAAGGCAAATATCATCGCAAGCAAGTACTCCAGGAAATCGCTTTACTACATGCTCCATCGATAGTGACTTTATTTTATTTTCCATGTTTTCCTCAATTCATAAAAACAAGAGCACCCCACAAAGAGATGCTCTAGTTTAGTTTAATAATCAAAGTTTGTTGTAATCTACAGATGCCCAATCAGCTAAAACACCCTGTTTTGCTTTAAAGTTATTTAAAGCGTCAGTTACAGTGTCTTTAACCTTAGCATCAAGCTTATCAACATAAGCTGGGTTGTAATCGAAAACGAAACCGTTATTATTAAAGTTCATTGGAATACATTTACCACCCTTAACACCAGAATCTAAGCTTTCAACAAGACCTACGATAACTGCTGAGTAGTTATAAGAAGAAGCTGCAACACATTTTGCTTTTCCTTCTTCAGTTTTTAGCTGAGCTAAATCTTGACCAAGCCATAAAACGGAAGGATATTCAGCGGTAGCTCTTAAAGCACCGATAGCTTGTTGTGAAGAACCGGTTAATACATCGGCACCACTCTTAATCTGTGTAGTTGCAAGTTCTCCAGCTTTTACGAAGTCAGAAAAAGAACCTGTGTGAGCAACTAAGATTTTAGCACTTGGGTTAACTTTCTTAACACCTAATACGAAACCACGGTTATAACGAGCAGCATCACCACCATCAACAGGACCTACGAGACTGACAGTGTTAGTCTTGGTTAAAAGACCTGCGATCAAACCAGAAAGGTAACCGGTCTCTTCAGATTCTGGCATGTAGGTAAATACGTTCTTACCAACTACTTCTGCAGATGTACCAAAAGCAAAAGAAACATCAGGATACTCAGATGCAAGTTCAACAATTAAGTTCTTGTATTGAGCTCCATGAGCAACGATTAGATCAAAACCATCGGCGATGTATTGTCTAGCAATAGAACCCGCATCAACTGGTTTCATTTTCTCTGAATAAGAATATTCAATCTTACCAGGAAGTTGTGCTTGTGCCTCTACAATGCCTTCATGCATAGCTTGACACCAGCCTTTATCATCAATTGTATTCTCAATAATGAGTGCAACTTTATAAGGTTTTACTCCCGCTTCTGTCTTTGCAGTAGCTTCTTTTGAACCACTAGCAAATAATACAGTACTAAGCAAAGCTAAACACAAAACAAAACATAATGTTTTTTTCATTTTAGTCCTCCAAAAATAGGTAGTAATAGATTAACTTATTTTATTGTATTTCACAAAGAATATTTATGGTTATTTTAATAATAAAAAATCTAATATTTATGTTTTAGATGAAAA
>CAYYEN010000074.1:0-9711 GCA_964470795.1 uncultured Spirochaetaceae bacterium
GGTATTGATTACAAAAAAGCCTAAAAGCAGAATTATAATAGGGATTATAAGAGTCTTCAGTCCCATAATAGTTGCCATAGTAACCTTACACCCAACATAAACACCTGAAAGCCCTTGAATTCCTTTTTTAAAGCTTCTTGGACAAGTAGCATTACCAGTTGAGATGTTAAAGATTGCAACCGCTATCATAGAAAACACCAATAAAGATGCTGGGATGAAATTCAGAAAATAGCCAATAAAGCCTCCTATAAAAGCAACAATAATGGAAAGAATAAGATGATTAACAGAAAAAGGTTTCTTTACTTCTTTTTCAATAATTACCTCTTCGAGTACTGAATCCTTTCTAGTTAAAAATTTTATAATTAATGGGAATACTAATAAAGAGCCTATTAAACGACAAAGTTGCATTAAGGCAACGGTTGGAACATCTGCCCCCATTTGACCTGCCATCAAGGCACTTTCTGTAATACCACCAGGAATGCTACTTATAAGCGCAGTGAGGATATCGATACCACTGGCAAAATGAATAAGCGTCCCGACAAGTAGGTTGTTTAATAATAGTCCGACCAAAATGAAAACCATAGGAAGCACTATATTTTTCAACCCTTTTATTTCTTTTATTGTTATGTTTGAACCAATTACAAGGCCACTCAAGATTTGAAGGAGATAGTTAATTTCTTTAGGACAGTAGGCTTTTTGAGTTAACACACTAAAAGCTCCCACGGCTATAATACCACCAAGCAAGAAAGATGCTGGAAGTTTTAACTTCTTAGCTATAAAACCGCCTAAATATGATATACCTAAACAAATTACAAATGCTAGCATAACTACTCCCTTAACTTGAATATTGTATTTTGTATACAATTATTACAAAATGTCAATGCAAATTTATCTTGCTTTTGTACTACAAGAAGCTATAATCGTAGCATTAGTAGTAAAGGAAGGCACTGCCTTCTTTTGCGTATTTAGTTAATTATAAGTCCTTAAAAAAGGAAACGACAAGTAAATCCCCCATTGGTAAAGCAATTAGTAAATGACCCTACTAAGCGACAGCTGTAGGTTTTTTGCAACTCTTTTCGTTTCAACTAATTTGCAAACAACTTGAAGTCAATTAATTCAACCCAAATTTAAAAGAGTAAAAAAAGAAATTAGTGGAAATTGCTCAAACCGTTTTCAAATTAACAATATTTTTTAAGGAGAATTTTATGGGATAATATTTCAAGGGTTTAATATTAGACAAGGAAAAAATAATCATCTCTGATGGTAGGAATTATAAGTGCGATGGTTACAAATTATTGGAACTTTCATATTTATGGAAATGCAAATCTCTCGATTTCGTCTCTGTTTACATCAAAGACCATCCTTGTAGGATTGTTTGGATTGGAGATTATTCGAATAGTTATGCAGCATTGCTGAGAGTAAGAAAAGATGTATATATGAAGTACTACAATTTGATTTGGGCAAATGAAGAAAAAGCTGGCTTTATTGATTTAGTTACTTCTACAACTTTAGAAGAATCTAAAGCGCTCTATCAAGATGTATATCTGATCAACATAGACCAAAAAATCTATTTCGATTTCAACAAGTTCATTAAACTCAACACCTATCCAAATGGCGATTGCTTTCATCCATTATCACTATTAACCGCTTGCGGTAATGGACAAGGAAATGGTGATTACCCCTCTAGTTATAGTTCGGATATAGGAGATTGGTCTTTTGATACTATTTACCTATCTAAAACAAAACCTGAAGGATTTACAGAAAAAGAATACCTTCTAAAGTTTGATTTTCATTAAGCCTTTTCTTTTTGATAGGTACTAACCTACAAGGCCACAAGTTAATCTTTTGTGGCCTTGTTTCTACCTAAGTTATTTGCCACTTTTTTATATTTAGAGTTATAATGAAACTATGAATAATATCTTAGCCTCCCTTATAGTTCCACATCCTCCCCTAATAATAAAAGAAATCGGAAAAGGTGAAGAGCTAAAAATAAGTCGTACAATAAAAGCATATAAAGAATGTGCTGAATTTGTTAAGTCTCTTAATCCTGAAACTATTATACTATCAACACCTCATAGCATCATGTACTCAGATTACTTTCACCTCTCCCCCGGGACCTTTGCAAGGGGTAGCTTTAAGAACTTTAGCGCTCCTTCTGTCACCTTAGACGTGGAATACGATAACGAACTAGTTAAGAAAATAGAAGACAAAGCAACAGGGCTTAATTTTCCTTGTGGCACTCGTGGCGAAAAAGATAAAGAGTTCGATCATGGTACCATGATACCGCTCTACTTTTTAAAACAAGCTTATGGTGCTTTCCCACTTCCTAAAATTATTAGACTAGGCTTATCAGGACTCTCTTTAATTGAGCACTATGAGTTAGGTATGATAATTCGAGAAACTGCACAAGAGCTAAATCGTAAAATTGTGTTTATTGCTAGTGGCGATTGCTCTCATCGTTTAAAAGAAGATGGGCCTTATGGCTTTTCTGCCGCTGGTCCGCTTTATGATGAAAAACTTGAAGTTTGTTTAAAGAACTCAGACTTTCTATCCTTAATTACCTTTAACGACAAGCTTTTAGAAGAAGCGGGAGAATGTGGTCATCGCTCCTTTTCTATCATGGCAGGACTTTTTGAAGGCCATGAGGTAGATTCTAAGGTGCTTTCTCATGAAGGACCTTTTGGAGTTGGTTATTTAGTTGCAACCTTTAAACCCGGAAAACTAAAAAATGAGCGCCTTATCCTAGATAATGCGAAACAAATAAGGAAAGAAAAGCTTGAGAATAAGAAGATAAAAGAGGATGAGTATGTTCGTCTTGCTCGTCTAGCTGTTGAAAGCTATATTAAGGAGGGTATAATCTCTTCAGTTCCTAAAAACACCTCTCCTGAACTGCTAGATTTACAAGCTGGTACCTTTGTTTCTTTACATCTTAACGGAAACTTAAGAGGTTGTATTGGTACTATCAGTCCTACCACTAAAACGGTCGCTGAAGAAATAATACAAAATGGTATTAGTGCTTGCTCTCAAGACCCACGGTTTAATCGAGTGACAGTAAGAGAATTACCGTTTTTAGAGTACAGTGTAGATGTACTTGCAGAGCCACTCAAGATTAAGGATAAAACAGAGCTTGATGTTAAACGTTTTGGAGTTATTGTAAAAAACGGTAATAGACGAGGCTTACTACTACCAGACCTAGATGGGGTTAATAGTGTAGATGAGCAAATCAGCATTGCAAAACAAAAAGCTAACATTCGCGAGGATGAAGAAGTCGAACTCGAACGCTTTGAGGTTATACGCCATGTCTGAGCTACGCTGTGATATCTGCTTTCATCACTGCCTTTTACAAGAGGGGGAAGTCGGTTTTTGCCGTGTCAGAGCCAATAAATATGGTACCAATACCTTATGCAACTATGGAATAATTACCTCTATGGCTCTAGACCCTATTGAGAAAAAGCCACTGTTTCAATTTCATCCACATTCTAAAATCCTTTCTCTAGGCTCTTTTGGCTGTAATCTTAATTGTCCCTTTTGCCAGAACAGCTCTCTTTCTTGGCCTAGCATAAACAGCTTGGAATATGATTATTACTCACCAGAAGATATCGCAAAGGCAGCTAAAAAATTAATGCGGTATGGTAATATTGGTGTCGCCTTTACCTATAATGAGCCAGTTATAAGCTGGGAGTATATTAAGGATGTTGCAAAGTTAATACACAAAGAGGAAATGTTTAATGTAGTTGTAACTAATGGCACTCTCTCTTTGAAAGTGCTTGAGGAGTTTCTTCCCTATATCGATGCCTTTAACATCGATTTAAAAGGTTTTTCAAAGGAATCGTATAAAAGACTTTCAGGTGACTTTAACAGTGTAAAAAAGTTTATCAAACGGTGCTACAAATCCTCTCATATTGAAATTACAACGCTTATCTCCCCTCATGTGGATAATTGGGAGAAAGAGGTTTTAGAAGAAAGTCTATTTCTTGCCTCCATTGATAAAACTATACCTCTTCATTTAACGCGTTTCTACCCCTCGCGTAATATGATGGAGGAAAGCCCTACATCTCTTGAACTACTAAAGGACTTACAAAGTATTGCAAAAGAAAATCTTGATAACGTGTACCTTGGAAATGTTTAGCCCTTTGTGCTAAATTACTAATATTATGAGTACTATTTATCCAGATTCCCACTTTCACTTACTTTCTTTAAAAGAAAAAGAGATTACCCTCTCTTCCGATTATCCCCTTTCAGGAATTGATATTGGAACAGAGTGTGATGATTATGAGCTAAGGTATCCCCTCTTCTCACTCTTTAAAGAGGTTCACTTTTCTTTAGGCTGTGGTCCTTGGAGCACAGAGCGAGAGCTTAGTATAGATGAACAATTAAAAATACTTGAAGCAAATATAGTAGCTCATCGCCCAATTGCTCTTGGAGAAATAGGCCTCGATTACCACTGGAATTATTCAACGCCAGAAAACCAGCAAAACCTCTTTATTAAGCAGCTAGAGCTTGCTAATAAATATAATCTTCCTGTAATCATACATGCAAGAGAAGCAGATGAGGATATAATTAAGATTTTAACAACCTATCCTGTTAAAAAGAAAGGAATCTTCCATTGTTTTTCAAGCAGTTCAAAACTTGCCGACTTTGCAGTAGAACAAGGCTATTTTGTCTCGTTTTCAGGAAACATTACTTATAAAAACAGCAAAGGGCTTCAAGAGATAGCAAAAACCATTCCCTCCTCCCAACTGCTTGCAGAAACTGATAGTCCTTATTTAGCCCCGGTTCCAATGAGAGGGAGAATAAATACACCAGAAAATGTACAATATGTGTATGAGATGTTAGCTAATCTTAGAGAAGTTGATAAAGATGAACTACGTAAAGCTATTGTATCAAACCTGAATAGATTTTATACGTTATCGCTTTAGAAATTGGCGCCTCATCCTCTTTAAAAGCAACAAGAGACGCAATTATCTCATCAAGGCTTGGCGCAAAAGAATGAACGTTTTCTTTAGGATACAAGACTTCAAATCCTTCGGGAAAGTAAAAGGTGATATTTGAGAGCTCTAAAAGAGGTAGAATATCATTAGGCGTTAAACAGATTACTTGGTCTATCTTATCGTTGGCAAAATCTCTTTTATACTCTTCAGCTTCATACTTAGAAATAGAGCTTTCATAAGTTTTTACCTCTTTTAGCATTTCATAAATCGCACTATCTTTTTTATTTACAAGAAAAATTGTTTTATTAGAGGAATTATTGCTCACCGCCTGATATAGATTTTCTAAGGAGAGTAGATAAAACACTTCAACATCTTTAGTGGTGTAATCGAAGGCAGCAGTTATAACAGAAGTAGTTGTTGCCTCTTTTGCAACAGAAGGAGAGAGTAAAAGCTTTGTATTAGGTAGATGTGTTGCAATTTTCTCAGCTTTTGCTAAATCTGTTTCTTCTATAATAATAGCGGGAGAAAATTGAGTGTATTTATACAGTTTCAACACTTTTTCAGCACTATTCATCACAAATACAACTTTTGGCACGAAAACTAGGTAAGAAAACAAGCTCACTATTACTAATAGCAAGGAAATAATATACCCGGAATATGCTTTAAAACCTAATTTCATATTCAAATTGTAAAAAGTTATTGATTAAAAAGCAACAGATTTACAAACACATCTTGACGAGTCTACCGGCAATGGGTAAAGTTTTAGTGATTGGAAATTTTTACCAAGGAGGACTATTATGGTCAATTATAAAGAGTTAGGTCTTGTAAACACAAAAGATATGTTTGCAAAGGCTATGAAAGGCGGATATGCAATTCCTGCATATAACTTTAATAACATGGAGCAAATGCAAGCTATTGTATCAGCTTGTGTTGCAACAAAGAGCCCAGTAATTTTACAGGTTTCTCGTGGTGCTAGAGATTATGCTAATATCAACTTACTTAGAAACATGGCAAGAGGCGTAGTAGAATATGCTCATGAACTTGGATGTGATATTCCTATCGTACTTCACCTTGATCACGGTGACAGCTTTGAAACATGTAAAGATTGTATCGACAACGGTTTCTCTTCTGTTATGATCGATGGTTCTTCCCTTCCTTATGAGAAAAACATTGAAGTAACTAAGAAAGTTGTTGAATATGCTCACAAATTTAACGTAACTGTTGAAGGCGAACTCGGAGTTCTCGCTGGTATTGAAGATGAAGTAGCTTCTGAAGTTGCTCACTACACAAAACCAGAAGAAGTTGAAGACTTTGTTGCAAAAACAGGTGTTGACTCCCTCGCTATTTCTATTGGTACAAGCCACGGTGCTAACAAATTCACACCAGAACAATGTACAAGAAACGCTGATGGTATCTTAGTTCCACCTCCGCTACGTTTCGACATCTTAAAAGAAATCGAAGTTAAACTTCCAGGTTTCCCAATCGTTCTTCACGGATCTTCTTCAGTTCCACAAGAATATGTAAAGATGATCAACGACCACGGTGGTAAACTTAAAGACAATGTTGGTATTCCTGAAGAACAACTTCGTGAAGCTAGCAAGTCAGCAGTTTGCAAAATCAACGTAGACTCTGATGGTCGTTTAGCAATGACTGGAACAATCCGCAGAATTTTCGATGAGAAACCAGGCGAATTCGATCCTAGAAAATACCTTGGACCAGCTCGTGATGCACTTAAAGCAATGTATATGCATAAGAACATCGACGTATTAGGTTCCGCAGGTCACGCTTTAGACTAAGCTAAATTGAATTTTAACAAGAGGTTGTTGAAAAACAGCCTCTTTTTTTGAATCTGATTTTTTCTTTATAAACATATTTGATTATTCCGATATTCCTTTTGACAGTATAGAGAAAAATATGCTATATTCACTCATGTGATTACATTTGTGACCACTATCTATTATACAATTATGGGAGAGAGTCTTTTTTGGCTACCAAAGAATTAAAAATTAACAGACAAATTCGTTCAAGAGAAGTATTTGTCATCGATGAAAACGGGGAACAAAAAGGTGTCATGGACACCAGAAATGCTGTATCACTTGCAGAAGAAGCTGGATTAGATTTAGTTGAGGTATCGCCTAATGCCAATCCTCCTGTTTGTAAAATTCTAGACTTTGGTAAATATCGCTATGAGCTTGAGAAAAAGCAGAGAGACGCCAAGAAGAATCAAACAGTTGTTAAAGTTAAAGAAATTAGAATGCAACCTAAAATCGACGATGGTGATTTAAAAACCAAGAGCAGATTTATTGGTGAATTCTTACAAGAAGGAAACAAAGTCAAGGTATCTATCAGATTCAGAGGTAGAGAGTTAGCTCACACTGAACTTGGTAAAGTAGTACTTGATGATATACTTGCAATTTTATCTGAAAATGGTATACAGTACAACTTGGATAAAAATGCTTTTATGGAAGGCAAGATGATGAGTATGATTCTTAGCCCAAGTAGGAGTTCTGTAAAGAAATAAGGTCCGTATGGATTTTATATAACGTTGTTTCAAGGGTGAGCTTGTTCCTTGCGACACGTAAAGGAAGGTAATATATGCCTAAAATGAAAACAAGAAAAGCGGCTGCAAAGCGCTACAAAGTTACTGGTTCCGGGAAAGTGAAGTACAAGAAACAAGGTCTTCGCCATATTCTCACAAAGAAAACCACCAAGAATAAGAGAAATCTTAGACATTCTGGTGTGCTTAGCGATGTTGAAGCAAAAAGAGCAAAATCAATGCTCCCATACGCTTAATTAAAGGAGTGAGAAAAAATGCCAAGAGCAGTTGATGGTACAAAACACAAGGACAGACGTAAGAAAATACTTGACCAAGCTAAAGGTTACTTTGGTCGCAGAAGTACTAACTACCGTGTAGCAAAAGATGCAGTTGCAAAAGCTGGTCAATATGCTTACCGCGGACGCAAAGAGAAAAAGAGAGATTTTAGAAAACTTTGGATTGCTAGAATCAGTGCTGCTGTACAAGCAGAAGGTTTAAACTATTCTCAATTTATGCATGGCTTAAAGCTTGCTAATATTGAATTAAACCGCAAAGCACTTTCTAACATGGCAATTGAAGATAAAACTTCTTTTACCGCACTTTGTGCTCAGGTTAAAAAAGTTCTTGCTTAATTAATGTTGTTTATCTAGGGAGGTAAAGCGCATGAGTTTAGTAAAAAGTAGTCAATTACTTGAATTAAGAGTGAAAAAGGCTGTTACCTTAATCAATCAACTTAGAGCTGACAATTCAGAATTAGCTGAGCGCCTGAAAATGGTACTTAACCACAATGAAGAATTACAAGTCTTGCTTGATAAAAGCAGTTCAGATTCTAAAGAGATTGAAGCTGCACTTGAAAGTGCAAATCTTGCACTTGATTCGCTTGACGGATTGGATGATTTTTCAATCGACGAGAATAGCGAGTTAGATTTTGCCGAACAGTTTACAATTGACGGTGGATCTACAGGTGACTTAGAAACCCTAGATACTATAGATTTAGATACAGAGCTTTAATTGAAACCAAAGATTTCCCTTAACCGGGAAATCTTTTTTATCATTTCATAAATAAAAATTAAAACTAGCCTAGTCCTAGTTTTTTTTATTCTTTCCAATAAGATTTAAGTAGTAAAATAAAATAAATTTATTCATTTTATTTACAATTTTTTATTGTCTTTCGCATAACAAAATATCTTAAAAATCCGCCTTTTAACGCGGTAGCGAAGGAATTTTGAACCTATCCAAACAATTTTTAATGTGTTATAATATTTTCATCTGTAAGGTTGGTAACGTGAGGTCTCTTGGCGCAACTAACATTTAACGGGATTCGGTATAGCTGATTTGCATTGAACCTACTTCTTTTAGTTTAAAGGATCAGAATTTTTGGCAAAACTAGTTTCCCCCTTGAACTAAACAGGTTCAAGAGCACTTGTTACCCCTTACAGTTTTCATTATATTTCATACTATGAAAGAAAAAAAATTAGAACATATCGTTTATATTAATTTACCGGAGAAGTTTGCTCAATCTTTTGGCGACTTTAAATTAGACACAACAATCCCTCTTCCAATTGAATTACCTCTTGGTCAAAAAGAAATAGATCCTGATCAAGTAACAATAGAAGCTATAGTAGCAGCAATGCTTACTATCATTGCTTACAGAAATGAAGATAAACATTTTGACTATTACAAAAACTTTGTACTTGCTGCACAACCTACCGCTATTGAAGAGCTTAATGTTGCGGCTATTGCAAAACAACAACAAAAAGATTATGAATTTTCAGAAGAACTATTTTTAGCGGTTTATCACATGCTTCCACAAGCAGCTAGTTGTATTAACTTAGCCATGCTCTATTCCTTCCGTGCAAAAGAAGCTCAAAGTGAGAAGAATGAAAAAGTTACTGACTTCTTCCTTGAAAAAGCTTTACATACCTTAGAAGAAGGTCTTGAGAAATTTGGAGAAGATGAACAAATCTTAGCTGAACTTGGCTCCTATGAGGCATTCTTAGGCAATATTGAACTTGCACAAGAATATCTTGAGCGTTACATGAAAGTAGGTGTTGAAGGTGAAAAGAAACAAAAACTTAAAAAACTTTTAAAGGATATTCAATTTCAGGTCGACTCAGATACACAAATCAAACAAGCTTATGATTTCATGATGTTACAAGAAGAAGAAAAAGCTTTAGAGATTATCAACAAGTTTTTAGTAAAGAATCCTAAAGTTTGGCAAGGTCATTTTATCAAGGCTTGGGC
>CAYYEN010000075.1:0-3306 GCA_964470795.1 uncultured Spirochaetaceae bacterium
ATTAAATAAGCAGTTCTTTAATTATTTAACGAATAATTAAATAACATAACAGAAATATAGCTTTGTTATAGAAACTGGGAATTTGCAAATGGGATATTTTTATAATTATTGTATAATTGGAAATAAAGATGATGGTTCAGTATATCAAAAATCCAGAGAGCAATTAGGTATTGGCGGAATGTTTATTGATGGTGAAAATGCACCGCCTTACTTCCCCAAATTATTAAGCGATTTTTAATTTCAAAAAGTCAAGTGTTAAAATGCTTGACTTTTTTCTTTTCTTAGAATATAATTAATATAGAGTGTTAGTAAGTTAGTTATTATTTCACATGAATACAAGTTAATATTGTTGACTTTTTCTAAAAGGTATGTTATAATTATATTATAGTAAATAAGAAGAGGGGTAAAATAATGGATCAGATATTGAAAAATAAGCAAATGAACAGAAATCAAAAGTTGGCGGTAGAAACCGACAAAAATAGGGTATTGGTTGTAGCTGGTGCGGGTTCTGGTAAGGCTATTCCTATGGAAACTAATATTCCAACACCAAATGGTGTAGTTTTAGCAAAAAATATTAAAGTTGGTGATTTTATTTTCAATAGAATGGGAAAGCCAACAAAAGTTCTAGGAGTTTATCCTCAAAGTGAAAAAAAGCAAGTGATGCAACTGACGCTTGCAAATAATGCAACAGTAAAATGTTGCGAGGAACATCTCTGGAGTTATTACAATATAGACGAAGATGTTCTAAATACGTCAAATACTAGATATTTAATTAATAATTTTAGAAGAAATAAATTCTTTTTGCCGATAGGAGCAACAGAACTAGAATATGAAGAAGACTATTTTGGTGATGTAAATCCATACGTATTTGGGGTTTATTTAGCGATAGGTGCTCCAATTTCTTCGTTATTTCCAGAAGAAGATAAAAGTAATTATTTTCATATTTATAATAAACCAGAAATGGCTGAAATTTTAAAACCATTAATTAATTCCGAAGTTTGGGAAATTGATCAATTAGGGTATATATATTTTAAAGATAAAGATAATAAAATTATTAAAGTTGCTGATGTCTTTAAAAATAAATTGCATCTATTAAGAAAAAAATTATGCGTAGCAAATACTTTTAAAAATAGAAGTCTTGTTTTACAAGGCATTGCAGACGCTATTGGTAATATTGACCCAATTGATTTTACAGTATCGTTGGAGACCTATGATGCCGAAGTGGAACTAATAATTTCAAAATTATGCAAGTCTCTTGGTTTAAAAGAGACAAAACACAATTTAGAAGAAATAATAGATATTTGCAATGACGGTTATCAAGTAAAACTGAATTCAACAATAATTCAATTATATGTACCAAAAAATAGAATTGAAACAATATTTTCAAAATCTAATAAAAAAGAAATCGCTTTAACGGCAAAAGAAGCAATGGTAGACAAATGGGAAAACGATAAATTAGAAATAATTGAGATTAAACCTCTCAATTATAAAGAAGAAATGATTTGTTTTGAAGTAGACAATGAAGAGAAGCTATTTTTAGTAAATGACTTTGTTGTTACTCATAATACCACAGTAATAACAGAAAGAGTGAGATATTTATTAAGTATCGGTATTGACCCATCGAAAATCAAATGTATAACCTTTACAAACTTAGCTGCCGAAGAAATGAAGAAAAGGCTAGATGCTGTTCCGGGGTCTTTATTTATAGGAACAATTCATTCTTTAGCTAATTCAATTTGTAAATCAGTAGGTATTAAAACTGATGATAGAATCAATGATGAAGATTTCGATTGGTTATTATCTGAGGTAATGAAACTTGGTTATACCTTGCTCCCAGATGTCGAACACTTGTTGCTGGACGAGGCACAAGATGTATGCGACAATGAATATAAATTTATTGAAAAACTACAGCCAAAGAATTTATTTGTAGTTGGTGATGACGACCAAGCTATATATGGATTTAAAGGCGGTAATACAAAAATAATTCTCAGTATGTATGATGATTATTACTTTGAAAAATATTTTTTAAATGAAAATTATCGTAATGGAGAAGAAATCCTTTCTTTTGCAAAGGGTTTGTTATCAAATAGAGATAATAGAATACCAAAAAATACAGAAGTATGCTCAAAAGATAAAGGCGAAGTTTATAAGATAGAACCAAGCGACTCAATTGAAATTATTTCTAAAAACGGAAATTTTAAAGATTGGTTTTTTATTTGTAGAACTAATAAATTAATAGATAAAACTGTTGATCTATTAAGACGTGCGGGCATCCCAAATGTGACTTTTAAGAAAAAAGATTTAACTTTATCTGAAATAGAGCAGCTAACAAATAGTGATAAAGTTAAGGTTTTGACTGCCCACGCAGCAAAAGGACTAGAAGTCGACAATGTTATAATGGTTGGAATGAAAAATTATAATACTGAGGAGCGAAATGTTTCTTATGTGGCGGCGACGAGAGCGAGAAAACAACTGTTTGTATGTATGAATGAGAAATTTTTTGTTCCAAAAAAAACAAATGATTTCTTCTTCTAAAGAAAGGAAGTAAAAATGAGTAATGTAGTTATATTACCAGCAATGTTAGATTATATAAAGGAATTTGTTCTACAGAGAGATGGATTTGTTAATATTCAAACCTGTGAAATGGAGGAATTTGGTAAATTTATCGGGTATCATATTCAAAATATAGTAGAAAAAAATAATCTATGGAATAGTGCTAGTAGATTTATGGCTGTTAATTGTATAATTAATGTTAATGCTGAAGAATATCAAAAAATATCCTTATCAAATGATGAAAACATTAAGAATATTGTCGCCCAAATAGGTGAAGATGTTCAGCAGTTAAATGATTTTCTTGTTAAACAAGAGGATTTTATTAGTGGCGATGAATTTGAAAATGAGCAGCCAGAAGAAGAATTACCAATAATAGAATTAATTACTTATAAAATTGAAAACGAGTGTTTTTGTTTTTTCCCAATAGTAGAAAATGAAGAAAGTCCATTTGCGAATTCTATTCATGGTTGTTTTTTAAAGAAAAAAGACGAAACAATCATAATATATCCATTTTATCTATAGGATTGACTTTTTTCAAAATATATGATATAATTATTATAGTGAAAGAAAGAAAGATTCCAATCCAAAGAAAAGAAGTTCTTTGGATTGACTCTTTTCAAAATATATGATATAATTATTATAGTGAGGAAGAAAGAAAGGAGAAAAAAATAAAAGCTCTTTAGATTGACTTTTTTCAAAATATATGATATAATTATTATAGTGAAGAAAAGAAAGAGAACAAAAGAAAGAGAA
>CAYYEN010000075.1:3406-9593 GCA_964470795.1 uncultured Spirochaetaceae bacterium
AATATATGATATAATTATTATAGTGAAGAAAAGAAAGAGAACAAAAGAAAGAGAAAATAAAAGTTCTTTAGATTGACTTTTTTCAAAATATATGATATAATTATATTATAGTAAAATGCTAATATAGTTTAGTGGTAAAACAAATGCCTTGTAAGCATTAGTTCTTGGTTCGATTCCAAGTATTAGCTTAGTTGAGTAGCATAACTACTTAACAAAAAATAAAATAACGCCCATAGCGGCGAAAAGGAAGGTAATTAATTATGGAAAACACAACACCAAAAGCAACAGCAACTAAACCAATGAGTGAGAATGCTCAAAAAGTACTAGCAACACTAAAGGCTACTGCCGAACCAATGACAACAGCTGAATTAGCTACAGCAGCAGGTGTATCAGCGGCGGCTGTAACAGGGTCTGTACAAGGTCTTAACAAAAAAGGACTTATCGAAAAAGGCGTAAAAACAGTAAATATTGATGGCAAAGATAAGGAGTTTAAGACTTTCGCTTTGAATTCCGCTGGTATGGAATTTAAACCTGTAGCTTAAACCAAGCTTTAGAAAATAAAGAGGAGCTCATAGCTCCTCTTATAGTTTTCTTTTTTTGTCTTATTAGTTAAAATTAAATTAAATTAAATTGAATGAAGGAGTATGTATTATATGTTAAAATTAAAAAATGAACAAGGTATCGGAAATGAATCTATTCAAGAAGGGAGGATTCAAGGTGAATTAGTAGAATTAATAATAGAAGAAAAGAAAACCGCAGATGGCAGAGAATATATTTCTGGTCTTGCGAAAGTGGAAGTTATACAAGATGTCGAAGGCAAGGTTGAGAAGCAACTTGTTCCAGTCAAAATGTTCTCAATGAAATATACGAAGGAAAAAAATATAAGTCAAGTATTTGAAAAAATTCAAAAATACAAAGAAACTTTTATCCCCCGAGTGGCGTCTATGAAACCAGATGGTCGAGGCGACATGGTATCATTTTGGTCGAACAGAACGATACTAAAAGAACAGGTTCTATCAACAAAAAAAGATGGCGAATTTACTATCGAAATGAATTTCATGAACCCAATGAGGGAAAACGACAACCCTGAGGCTTCTTTTGAAGGTGTGTTCATTGTTTTAAATGATCCATCAACCGCTGAAGAGGTAGAAGAGGATGGAATAACATTAACTGGTCGATTAAAACTAAAAATGGCATCAGTTGGATATAAAGGCAACGTGAGTGTATTCACGATGTATTTAATAGCTCCTCAAAAAGTAGCTCACGTAAAACAGTCTTGGAAGAAAGGCGATACAGTAAAAGTTTCCAGAGGCTTAATAAATTGTAATGAAACCGTGACAACTACAAAAGAAGAAGTCGGTTTTGGAGAACCAATTGTGAAAACAAAAAGAGAATTTATTCAAGAACTGATAATCATATCTGGTTCAGCTATTGGGTTAGAACCTTCATTATCTTATGACCCAACAGAGTTAGAGCAAGGATTAAAAGAAAGAATAAAAGATATAGAAGAACAGAAAAACAAAATGTCTCAAAAATCTAAAACAAAAACAGCCGAAACTCCAAAGAATGTTAAAATTGATGATAACGACTTAGATTTGGGCTTCTAAATCTAAATCAAAATCAGAGTCGAACCTATAAAATTGTAGGTTCGACTAATTTTAAAATTATTTAATAAGGAGGAGTTTAGATTAATGGCATTTGTAAATTTAAAAGAATTAACACCAAGACGAATAACTAAAGCCGTAGAGGGAAAATATAATCTATTTTATGGTCTACCAAAGATAGGGAAGACAACCCTAGTAACAAAATTTCCAAAGAGTTTATTACTGGCGTGTGAGCCCGGATATAATGCTCTGGATAATATAATGGTTGTTCCTATTCACAATTGGGAAGATTTTATATCGATCAAAAAACAGTTGTGTCTTATGCCAGAACTAAAGGAAAAATATGCAACTATTGCCATAGATACGGTAGATATTCTTTGGAAGTATGTATTGACAAAAATAATGAACGATCATTCTGTAACAAGAATAGGTGATATTCCATATGGACAAGGCTATTCTTTATCTGAAGAAGAATTTAGGTCAACACTTTCGGACTTAGCTAATGCTGGATACGGTATTAATTTTGTTACACACAGTCAGACAAAAATAAATAAAGAAGCAACAGCGGCGGCTCAAGCCAAAGCTGAACAAAATGGCTCAAAAGAAGCAGTCGAACCGATATACCAGATAAAACCGTCATTGCAAGATAAACCATTTGATATAGTAAATAAATTAGTAGATAATGTATGCTATATTCATAGGCGTCCAAACGAAAAACCATTGTTATTCTTTAGAGAGACACCAACATTCTGGGCTGGTTCAAGATACCACTACATTAAAAAAGGTATAGAATTTTCTTATGAGAATTTTTTAACTGCCGTTAATGATGCTGTGGATGCTCAAATTGCGGCCGGCGGTGGCGGTATCGCCGAGGAGAGTAATAGTAATTTTTATTCTGAACAGAGTTTCGATTCAATGTTGACTGAGGCGAAAAGTCTTTTTGTCAAATACTCTAGCGACAAGGAAATTACAGAGCAATTTACAAATATATTGAGAGAAGTATTTCAAAAAGAAGATATAAAGTTTTCTCACTTAGTTGAGAGCGATAAAGATAAACTAAAAGAGACCCTTATTAAAATAAAGGGGATAGTGTGACGATAAGCCCCTAGTCTACAAACTAGGGGTTTTATTTTATAATTAAACAAAAGGAGTTTAAAAATGACAGTAAAAGTAATAGATACAAATGTATTATTAGATTATCCATCTTTTTTTACAAGACAAAAAGATTTATCTACAATAGTTATTCCGTACGGGGTAATTCATGAATTAGAAAAATTAAAAGATAGTCAAAATAGAGAGGTGGCGATGTCTGCTAGACGTGCGGCGACACAAATAGAAAAATATCGCACAGAAATTAATTTTGGTGATTTAGAATTTTTTGAGTCTACAAGAACCGTAGATAATGAGATAATTGAAATTGCAAAAGCAGATATTAACAACTCGATTATTATAACAAACGACTTGTGTTTGTCTTTGAAGGCTAATATTTTTGGTATAAAAACTGGAAAATTCTCTTTCAATGAAATCCACTCTGGAGTTGTTGAATTTAATGGTCCTATGGGAGAATGTGATACTTTATATGGTGATCTTATGAAAGGGGAAATTCCAAGAGATTTAGAGATTTACAATAACGAATTTCTAGTTTTAAAAGCCGAAGGTGTTGAACATAGTGTTTTTAAAATAAAAAATGGTGAACCCATAACAATTAATTCTAAAAATTATAAAAATTTTATAAAAAATTCATTTTGTAATACGGTAAAGCCAAAATCTCTAGAACAATTATTTTATTTTGATTTATTAAGTGATGAAGACATCACAATAATTAGCGTAAGCGGCGGCTTTGGAAAAGGAAAATCATTTATTTCTTTGAATTATGCTTTACAAGAATATGAAAAGAAAGGGAAAAAGATTATTTATATTCCCAATAACGCATATACAGAAAATGCTATGGAGTTAGGCTTCTTACCCGGTTAGATATTAAATGGCTGGGTTAAAACTTTGTGAATTGACGGGGAAGAACTTAGAGCTTTTGATACTAAACAATAATAGCGATATTATTGTGGCTTAACTAATTATTAAGGTATAGTAAAAAATCAAAAGATTGCTCAATCCGCAGCCAAGGTTCTTTAAGAATAAAGAACAAGGTTCAACGACTATCGAAATTATAGGTAATTATAATAGTAGAGTAGGATTTTTTAAATCCGAAGTGCAAAGATTTGTTTTAATATTTAGATTTAGATAGAAAAAATTTATTTTATAAAAATCTTAAATCTAAATCTAAATAAAGCAAATAAGATATAGTCTATCCTATTTAGAAATTTATAGGATAAATGGATATAATATCGAAGCTAATCGGTCAAGCTGGACCTTTAGTAGACATAGTTGGAATTGACCATATCAATAGATTAATTTCCGAAGAGTCTTTAGAAATTGTTCCCATTTCTTCGGTTAGAGGACGTTCATTTAACAATTCGACGATTTTAATAAATGAAGCTCAAAATATAACCGAAGAACATATGAAATTACTTCTTGGTCGTTGCGGCGAGGGGAGTAAGATTATATTCGACGGGGATATTAAACAGGCTGACTCTCAACTATTTAGAAATCGATCTGGTCTGAAATTATTAAATCAATTATCCAAATCAAATGAATATTCCAAAATATTCGGAAAAATTCAACTAAAACAAGGCGAACGCTCATTTACAGCAACTGCAGCAGAATACCTCGATGAAATATAGTTGACTTTTTTCGCAAAATGTGATATAATTATAATATAAGAAAAGGGGTTGAATTATTATTATGTCAAAAAATTTTACAGATGAAGAGAAGAAGAGAATTCTTCTCTTCTATAGAGAAACAAAAAATAAAGCGGCGACAGTTAGAAATTTTGGAATTAGCTTAGGTAGTTTAAATAAGATTATTGAAAATAGTGAAAAGATTTTTGATAATAAAACTGCGAAAGAAATAAGGGAGTTAAGTGAAAAAATGGGTGCTGATAAAGATTTGTTTTTTTACTATGTTGCGGATTTATTTGGAATTCCTGTATTAGACGTCTGCTTTTCTCAAGCAACTAAAATGATAGAAAGAGGTTATACATATCGTGGAATGTATTTAACTTTAAAATATTTTTATGAAATCAAAAAAGGGAATAAAGAAAAAGCTAATGGGACAATAGGTATAATTCCATATGTATATGAAGAGGCAAAAAGACATTATAGTTCTAATGAATATAAAAAAATAAATATAGAAAAAGAAATTGCTGAATATGTTGAGAAAAAGAGAGAAATTATAAAAACAAATCCTTCTTTACATTATGCCTATTCTTCAAAAAGGAATAAGAAGAAAATACAAATATCAGAAATGGAGTAATGAAATAAATGCTATTATTGGAGAACCAAGCGGCCATGAGTATATTAGGGGCTTTAATGTTAAATTTAAAAATCTTCGATTCAAGCAAGGTTTGCTTATGCCATACAGAATTTTCAAATGTAGCACATAAAAAAATCTTCGCCGCACTATATAATGCTTATATAGAAGGTGCTGAAAAGATTGCTGTACCTCAAGTAATAAACCAAATAGTTCTTGATGAAAGAATTAAAGGCTCTTTTGAAAAGCAAAATGGTGTAGCTATTCTTAATGAAATTTTTGAATATGCATCCGAAACTAGTTTCAATTCAGCATATGAAAAATTTAAAAAGATTAAATTAATTCAAGATTTAAAATCTCTAGGGTTCAATACTAATAATATTTATTGTGAAGATTTAACTGCTGATAATTCATTAGAGATTAATAGTAGATTTGATGATTACAAAATAGAGGATATAATGAAAATCTACAAAAATGATTTAGTCTCATTGGAAAGTAAATACAGTAATCTTCAAAATGAATCTCTTGAGCCTGTCTCTATATTTGAAGGATTAACAGATTTAGTAGAAGAATTAAAATTAAATCCAGAGGTTGGTTCACCATTACAGGGACAATTTTTTAATGCTGTTACTAGGGGCGGCCGCAAAGGGAAGATGTATATAAAGTCTGGTGGTTCAGGTATTGGAAAAGCTATACCAGACAATATATTAATACCCACAGCTGAAGGATTTAAAAGAGCTGACGAAATAGTTATAGGTGAATACCTATTCGACAGACAAGGAGAGTTAACCGAAGTTCTTGGTGTTTATCCACAAAAAAATGAGAAAACTATTTATAGAATATTTTTCTCTGATGGTAGAATAGCAGAATGCTGTGGTGAGCATTTATGGTCATTCTATTACGGTAGAAATAAGCAATTTTCTACCGCAACTATAGAAGACATTTTTAAAGCCTCAGAAGATATTGATAGTTTTAAATTTTATAAAATCCCAATTGGAAATGGGATTTATAAAAACTTTGACACTCAAGAAATGTTAGACTTTTTAGAGTTAGATGATAGCTACGAACTATTCATAAATGACCTAAAGTATCTCAATTGCTCTACGACAATCTCTTGTGATGAAGATGAAGTTTATAAAATTACGTTAATAGCAAGAGCATTCGGTTATTATGTAAAAAATTATTATGATTACCATAGTGCTAATTATCATGTGTAT
>CAYYEN010000076.1:0-9581 GCA_964470795.1 uncultured Spirochaetaceae bacterium
ATTTTACTTCCAGAAAAATATGGGGACCATAACAAACCAGTCTTCTCTCTTAGGAGACTTTCCTCCATCCGAGTCTTACACTCTTCAATAAAAGCAGCCCCTCTCAAATCTTGCCAAACGATAGCATTATAGTAAAGCTGTCCGGTTTTAGGATTAAACGGTACTATGGTTTCTCTCTGGTTTGTAATACCGATTCCCAAAATTTGACTAGCGCGAATTCCAGTTTTTGCCAAAGTTTCACTGATGACGGTTTCAGTATTCTTCCATATCTCTTCGGGATTATGTTCTACTTGTCCAGGAAAGGGAAAATGTTGTTTATGTTCAAGTTGTGTCGAGCCCATGATTGCCCCGTTAGTATCAAATATAATAAATCTAGTACTAGTTGTACCCTGATCAATGGCGCCGATATATTGTTGCATAGAAAAACTCCTCAACTCCTAGTATAAATCACAAGAGGGATATTCGCAAAAGAAAATAACCATTTAAAAAGGCAACTCAACCTTTTCAAAGGTTAAACCTTCTGCTTTGTAAAGCTCTTTAGGTACTAGGGTTGCAAAACCAGCTTTTTTAGCAAATTCTATAAGTTTAACTCTAGCCTCTTCTAAGTCTTTAAGGGTCATGCTTAATTCCCATTCTCTCCTCTCGGCCCTATCTTCATAAGTAATTCCATATAACGTTTGTCTCATACTAACAGAGGCACGTTGTGCTGGAGAAAGAGGTTTTAAACTTCCACCTACATTAGAGATAATAGCATTATCGAGGTCTGCTTGAGTAATTTGGGCATTTTTTAGAACTTTTAGGAAATCATTCTTAGTTCCCATTACCCTAGGGTCTCGATAAGAGGAGAGCATAAAGACTCGCTCTGAAATATCGACTTGACAGCTTGCACCATAAGCCCCGCCTTTACTGCGAATTACGTTCCAAAGTTCTTTAGCTTGTAAGACGGTTGCAAAGAGAGCTTCTGAACACTGTGCAAAAGAAGTCCAAGGAGAACACGGAAAAACCATTGCATTAAAGGCAACATTTGTCGGAGATAAGAAAGCTGTATCCATAGGCGTTGGTATAATAATTTCTTCACTTTCAAAGATATTAGAGGTAGCAAAAGAAGATTTAAATTTAAGGCTTAGACTTACTGCTGTTGCTAATTCCTCCTTTTCACTTGCTACTTGCATACTAACTCTATTTTCAGCGAATATAGCTTTTGAAAGCTCTTTTAGTTCTTTCTTAAGTTCTTGTTTATTCGCTTTTTTTAGCGTTTCAAACCAAAGCCAAGAGGTAGCACCCATCAGCTCTTCCCCTAAATACAAAGATTTCGTCAGTCCTCTTCCAGCCGCCATTGCCATATAGTAGGAACCATTAGAAAGTACTTCTTCAGAAAAGGAGGAGAGGATATCAGAAAGTCCATCCTTAATAGAGGCAACCGAAATCTTAAAATTAGTGAGAAAATCAAAAAGTAGAGCAAGGGAATCCTCTAGCTTTTCTTTCAATACACTATAGCTAACTACAAAATAAACTTTACATTCTCCGTCAATGGTACTTCCCGACTCTACATAAAACGAAATATTACCAAAGTTTAATCTTAAAGCAGTTTGTGCCTCTTCCTTTGATGCTTTATTAGTACCACAAGAAGTTAAAACACGGGATAGAAGTATTGTATACTTAAGTTGCTCTATTGAAAAATCAGTGATATCAAAAAAGAGGTGGGAGTAGATAATTCCACCACTGTACGGGAGTAATAAAGTGTTTATTCCTCTATCAACACTCTTATCATACTTAAGGATATCATGAGGTAAATCAGAAATATTCAAACTTGGTAGTTTTGCATATTCTTCTTCTTTATCAGGAGTTGCTTCAAATTCAATAAATCGTTGCTCTTCTACAGGCGAATAATCGTTAGTTCTTTCCAGCAATACCTTATCAATAACTTGTTTTTCTTTATCAAGGTAGGAAGAATCTGGCTTAACTACTAAAAGAAGGCGATGAGGATTATTTAATAAGTTGGTTTTAATCCAGTCTTGAAAGTAATGAGGATTACTTGCAAGCTTTGCTCTTAAGTCCTCCACTAAAGCAGATGAATTAAAATAGAAACTAGGATTGACCCCTCTCTCCCATCCCTTTATAGAGCGTAAGAATAATCTGAGGCCTGTTAAGGTTTTTACTTCTCTTAAGCTAAACTCCTTTCGTGATAACACCGCTTCAATCTCTTGAGAAGAGAAATCTCTATTGCTTATCTCTTCTAGAGTCTTTAAGAGAAAAGCTTCAACTTTATCAGCTTTACTCTCTTCGATTTCAGAAAAACCTACAGCAAATGGCATTTGATAAAACTCAGGATAGATTCCACTCGCATCTGATAAATCAGCTCCTAAACCGGAGGCTAAGATTGCACTATATAAAGGACATGTCGGATTACCTAACAATAAATCCACCAAGATATTGGCAGTTAATTCCTCTGCCGGGTCGGTATTTAAAGTGGTTAGCCAACCAAGTAAAATAGAACCGGTTTGTTTATTCTCAATAGAGGGAGAGGTTGTTACTACTTGACGAGGTTTATTCCAAGAAGCAACTTGGTTTATTAATTCAACCTTTTCACCAGTATTCTCCTTAAGGTAGTTAGTTGCTAAGAATTCCAGTTTTTCTTCAATGCGTACATCTTTTCCATAAAGAAAAAGTTTACCATTTTGAGGATTATAATACTTTTTAAAGGCAGCAAGATATTGTTCATAAGTTAAGGTACAAATACTTTTTGGATCTCCTCCCGATTCAAAAGTATAAGGTCCTTGGTCAAATAAATAATGAACGAAATCATGGAGCACTACACTTTCGTGGTTGTTTAAGGCCCCTTCCATCTCATGGTAAACTACACCATCAAAGCTCAAGTTTCCCTTTTCATCTTTGACGATTCTAATTCCTTCTTGCATGAAGGTCTCTTTTCTCAGTAAGGGTTTAAAGACTGCATCAGTATAAACTCTGAAGATGTTATCAAAATCTTTTTCATGCACACTAGCAGCAGGATAGAGAGTTCTATCTGGATAGGTCATTGCGTTTAAAAAGGTATTACAACTTGCCCTATTAATTTCCATAAAAGGATCTTTAACTGGATACTTTTCAGAACCAGAAAGCAAGGTGTGCTCTAAGATATGAAATACCCCACTATCATCATAAGGGATAGTTGCAAAGCTATAGGCAAAAACGCATTCTTTATCGACAGAATCTACATAATATACTTCAAAACCTGTTATTTGGTCTTTAAATAAATATCCCATTGCTGCGCAATCTGGTAAGTAATCTGTTTCAATTACTTTAAAAGTGGAGACTAATTGTCCCTTTTGAAAGTTTTCCATACCTTTTAATTTAACTTAAAAGATAAACACTGACAATTGCTAATTACAGTTGAAGTTCATAATAGTTATTATTACTATTAATTCATGATATACCTTGGTCCCCATGTTTCTATTGCTTCTTCAGTTTCCCTTGCACCTTTTAGAGCAAGCCAATTTGGAGCAACCGGCTTTGCCTTATATACTAAAAACGAAAAACGCTGGCTAGCGCCTCCACTAACGAGTGAAACTTGCGAGGAGTTTAAACAAAATCTGCGTTCTTACAATTATACACCAGAGAGTGTACTTCCTCATGCCTCCTATATAATCAACTTAGCATCCCCCAAAGAGGATGTAAGAGAAAAAAGCTTAATTACCTTCTTTGATGAGATTAAAAGAGTTGAAAGTCTTGGTCTAAAATACTTAAATTTTCATCCAGGCTCACACCTTAATACCGATATAAAGCAAGCGTGTAAGCTAATTGCCCAAGCGCTTGATCAAGTACTTGAAAGTGGCACTACAATCACTCCTGTACTTGAAAATGCGGCAGGACAAGGAAGCAATATAGGCGGGCCCTTTGAGGAGCTTAAACGCATTATCGATTACACTAAATACCCTGAAAAAATTGGAGTTACTATCGATACTTGTCATGCTTTTGCCTTTGGTTATGCAATTGATGACAGTCTTTGGACTTCTCTTTTTTCAGTAATTAACCACTCTCAACTAAAAGGAATTCATTTAAACAACTCCTTATTTGAACAAGGTTCGAGAAAAGATCGCCATGCTCCAATTAATGATGGGTTCATAGCTCCTAACGCGCTTAAAGCAATAGTCCAAAATTCCCTCTTTGATAACCTTCCAATTATCTTAGAGACTCCCAAACCTGAGTTATGGGCAGAAGAAATAGCATTTTTAAAGGAAAAATAGAATGGAACAAATATTTACAGATCATCCAGGAACTTTAGTTTTTGGACACCGTGGACTTCCAAGACAAGAAAAAGAAAACACAATCATCTCCTTTCAAGCCGCTATATTAGTAGGCGTTGATGGAATTGAACTTGATGTTCACCTTACTAAAGATAATCAATTAGTTGTTATTCATGATTTCAATACAATTAGAACTACCGGTATCGATTGTGAAATAGAATCTCATACCTTAGCAGAAATACAGCAAGTTGATTTTCAAATTCCAACCCTAAGCCAAGTATTTGATGCTTTTAACAATCAGATTCTTTATGATATAGAAATCAAGGAAAAACTAAAGCCTAATCCTTTACTATCTTCTTTATTAGCAGAGGAGATAAGAAAACGAAAATTGCAAGACAATGTTATGGTTTCTTCTTTTAATCCGTTATCTTTGAGAGTTTTTCACAGATATTACAAACAGATTCCTCTAGCGCCTATCTATGATATTGATGAGTCAGTTCCTAAGCTCTTTCAAAAAGGGTTTGGTCGAATTGCTGTTAAATACTCAGCCTTGAAACCTGGCAATCACGTCTATGAAAACAGTTATTCACGCTTTAAAGATAAAACCTTATTCTCTGTTTGGTGTATCGATACAAAAGAAGAATACTTACACCTTTTAAAAAGACAGACAAGAATTGTAATAAGCAATAAAGCAGATGTACTACTTAAAAATTAGCAATATACTTAACCGCTAAAAGTTTTCCATACTTTTGAAAACCTTTTGTTAAAGCTGTAGTACGATCAAAATCAAAAGAAGAGACTCTTGCTAAAGACTCTTCTTTTATTATTGTCTTAGAATCTACATCGATTAAGTAAATATCGCCTCCGATGGAATACATATATTCATCCTCAACTACAGCATTATCTAAAACCCCTACTCGGCCCCAGATCAAGTACTTAATATCTGGATAGTTTTCCTTAACCTCTTCAAGGATGAAATCAAATTCTTCTTCATTAAGAGTTATAGTAGTTAGGTTAGTATTTTCTGCATTAAAGTAAGAAACAAAAGTATCTTGTGCTAAATTAGTGAAAAGCCTTTGCCCATCTTCTCTATACTCAGTTAAAGAGATTCCAACATTTTCACTACTATTCTTCTGTTCTTGTTCATAATCGAAAGAAACACGGATACTAGAAATAACCTTTTCTAAAGACTCTAAGTATTCTTTAGGCGCTACTAAAGATAAATTGTAAAGTGCTGTCTCCATATCTAATAAGAAGGTAACTTGACCTTTCTTTACAAAATAAGGATTAATTGGTGAAAAAGTAAACTTACCTTTATTATCTGTCATATAAACTATTGAAGAAGGAATTTGAGACGCAAGAGGCTCGTAAGTCATAAAGCTAGCGTTGACAATTGCATTCTTAACAGGTGGATGTAAAATACCATATTTTCTAGTGAGTTTTACTTCAGCCTCAGCAGTTTTAGGATTATATTTCTTAATATTTATTTCTATTTGAGACAATTGATGAAGTGCTTTTTCTAAGATAATAGAGCTTTGCAATTCTTCATTTTTGATTTCAAAGGTAAAGGAAAGAGCAAGAGCTTTCAAAATCTTATTTACACTTTCAACATCGTTATTATTCTTATAATCTTCAATAGCCGCAGAGAGAAGTTTTTTTATCTCCTCTTCTTGAGCTAAAGTTTTTTTATAGTCCTCGCTCCAATTACTTTCAATACTCTTTCTACTTGCTTTAAAAAGTACATAGTATTCAACAGTTTCTTCAATATTTGTTTGATACTGTTTAGATACAGTAATTCCAAATTGAGCAATTGCATCAGTATCAACAAGTTCACGGTAATAGGTTTCTACAACATCAGAACCAACGAACTCAGCAGCATCTTGCAACGCATTCAAATAAGCCTTGTTCTTAGCAAGCTGAGCATCCTTATCCTCACCTTTGCCAACAAAATAAACCCATTTATTGCTATCTTTAGGCTTGGTTATACTCCAAGTAGGAATAGAGGAAACAAAAATACTCTCGCAGGAAGCTAAAAGAATTAATAAAACTAAATAAAAATACTTTTTCAAAATCTTATTCCTCCTTTTATAACAACCTTACTACTTTGATAAAAGGATGTATATTTAGTTTGTTGAGAAAGCAAGGCTAAATAAGAATAGCCTATTTCCATATTAAACCTAGAAGAAAAATTATAAGTATAAAAACAATTTAGTTCACTTCCAAAAACAAAGTATTTGTCATAAAGACCAATTTTAAAGAAAACAGAAGTGGTAACCCCTCCATTTTTAAACAATACAAATTCGTTAGTCGTTAAGGCAGAAATCCTTAAATCATAGCTAGCACCTAAGCCAAATAAAAAGGCTTCTTTATTTAAAATATGCTCCCAATCAAAAGAAAGAGTAGGATTAATTGGAAATAGAAAGGATAAATTCCTATATTCCAAGCCAACATTAAGATTTAAATTAGTTGAAAGATTAATAGGATTAAGCGAGAAAAAGATACTTAAAAGATTTGCACCAGTTTTTTTAAGTTGTAAATTTGGTCTTAAATTGTTTTTCCAAATTACTTCAAATTGAACAGCTTCAGATTCTTTTTCAGTATTCGCAATTAAAAGACCATAGATTTTCCCATTCTCCCCTTTAGCTTTAAACAAAGTCCCATTTTTAATTTTCTCTTTAGGAAGACTCGATAAGCTAGTCTTAAAGGAATAATCTAAATTAAGGGAGGAAGAAGTATCTGGGGGAAGATATTTTAAACTATTCATAATCGCTTGAGGAATATTCTGTTGCGCTTTCTGTTTTGTTTTGCCAGTGACCACTACATAATAGTTAAGCTCTTTAATTTTAAGCTTAAAACTGATTAGTGCTTTATTAAGCGTTTCATCAAAGCCTTCTTGATAATCCAACACTTCATAACTTGCACTGCTTATGCCCTCAATTGCTTTGTTTACTCCCTTATCGATTAATTGTTGCACCTCACTATCTGCTGCAAATACATGAGCAGATAGAAAAACACAAACTAATACAATAAGGAGAGTAATTTTTTTCATTAGTTAGCCCAGTAATTAATTATTTCAAGCACTAAATTCACACTATGACTCATCGCCTCTACCGAAACCCATTCTGTTAGAGAGTGTAAATTATGTCCGCCAGTAAACAAATTAGGAGCAGGAATTTGCTTAACATCAGCAATTCTAGCACCATCAGTACCGCCTCTTATAAGTTCATCTTTAAAGACTAGTCCTAACTTCTTTCCACTTTCAAAAATAGCTTGAAGCGCTTTAGGTTGCTTTCTATTAACGGCACCCATATTTTTATAAGAAATATGTGTATCTACTTTAACAGTTCCTGAATAGGTACAAGCTATGGTTGTTGCTAAATTTTCAGCAATCTTTATACGCTCTTCAAAGCTGTCGGTATCAAAATCACGAATAAGGATACACATATTAGCTTTAGTAGCAGTCCCAGAAATTTCATCAATATGATAATAACCAAAGCGACCATCTGTTGATTCTGGAGATTGAGAAGAAGGTAAAGCCATAGCTATTGCACTTGCAATCTTTAAAGCATTTACCAATTTTCCCCTACCAGAGCCTAAATGTATAGAGACCCCTTCAATTTCTAAATTGATACTTGCAGCATTAAAGCATTCAGATTCAACAGTCGATTCATCTTCACCATCTACAGTGTACATTACTTTGGCGTCGCTTAAAGCATACGGGAATTCATCCATACCTGCCCCAGTTTCTTCATCAGGAGTAAAGAAGACTTCAATATCGCCATGTTTAATTTCAGGATGTTTTAATAAATAAACAATGGCTTCAAAGATAATTGCAACCCCCGCTTTATCATCAGAGCCTAAAAGAGTTGTACCATCACTTGTAATAATTTCAGTTCCTATATATTTTTCAAGTTCAGGATTATTCTCAACTGTCAACTTTAGTCCGTTTAGAAGAGTCACTTCTCCACCTTTGTAGATAATCTTTTGAGCTTTAACTTGGTTACCCATTACATCATCAGCAGTATCTACATGAGCCATAAACCCAATGGTAGGAGAGGGTGTATTACCTTTTAATAATACCTTTACTACAGCTTCTTTGCCAAGATAAGTCTCAAGACCTAACGCTTCAGCTTCTGCTTTTAACGCTTTAAGTAAAACTAATTGTCCGTCTGTTGTGGGACGAGCAATCCCAACATTTTTAGGATTGCTCATCGTATCGAATTTCGTATATCGCAGAAAACGTTCTGCTACTGTTTGTTTAAAATCTTTCATAAAATTATTATGCCACAATTTGTATGATATAAAAAGTATTAAATATTGAAGTTGTATTTTTTAAGCATAGGTTTTACTTGATCAATAACATTGTAAATTGCAAAGATTGCTAAAATTACACCTGTAAGAACAGGAGATCTTCCCATAGTTTTACCTGTTGCGATCACACTTGCAGCAATTGCCCAAGAGGTATAAGGCTCTTTAGTAATACTTTCAACCCAACCTTCAAAGGATTCATTAATTGTGGAATCTTCAAATTGATAATACTCAACAACAGATAAGACTCCTGAAGCAACAACACCGGCAGCCACCGCAACTGCACAAGCGGCAGTTATCTTTCCCCAGAAAACCATGGTTGGAATACAAGCATATACAATACCTGCAGCTAACAAGACTGTAGATTTAATTACTAAGGATCGTAAGTCTTTAAAGAATGCACGCTTTTGAGGATTGGTCATAGATCTCGCACCTTCTATAGCCAAGGAACGTGCAATTTCTTTAGTTTCTTCAACTTTGAGTTTCAATTCCTCCATGTCTTCTTTGCTTATCAAGCCTTCTGCAGCAGCGACTACAGCCTCAGGCGTTGAAGCATTCTCAATCTCATAACAGAATTCAAGATATTTACGCCCTTGCTCTTCACTCATGGTATTCTCGATTACACTTCTACCATTATAACTTTCGATACCTTTAGCACCTGGTAAATCTTCTGTTACATACGGTAGTACGGTTTCCAGCTCCCTATCGACCATAGTTATCATCTTGCTAGTTAATTCAGCCTCACTTACACGCTTTTTACCAGCGACTTCTAAGTTACAACCGACTAGAAAAATCATTATGAGCAAAGCGCTCACAAAGTCGACCATTAATAATCTCAACTTTTTCATATATTCCTCCATATTAGAATTGATATCCCACTAAAAGCACAAATGAATATTTTTTAAACTCGTAAAAATGATCAGCTAGTATTGTTGCTTCAGTTCCAAAATTTTCACCAGGCTCTAATAAAACTAAGCGAAAATCTAACAAAACCTTAGCAAGGGTAAGGCTATACCCTATCCTGATATC
>CAYYEN010000077.1:0-8732 GCA_964470795.1 uncultured Spirochaetaceae bacterium
CCTATGGTTCTCGCCTTTAACATGATGGACTTGGTTAGAAAGAATGGTGATAAGATAGATTTAGTAAAGCTAGGAAAAGAACTTGGAACTCCTGTTTTCCCTATCAGTGCTTTAAAAGGGGAAGGGGGCGAAGAGTTAGTTACTAAAGCGGTGGAAATTGCAACAAAGAACGAAAGACAAGAGCATCCTCATGTCTTTACCGGTTCTGTTGAACACGCTCTTGCCCATATTGAAGAGTCTATTCAAGATAAAGTTGATCGCCAGCAGTTAAGATGGTTTGCGGTAAAACTCTTTGAAAATGATGAAAAGGTAATAGAGGCTTTAAAACTAGATGCCGCTTTATTAAAACACATTAAGGAACATGTTGCAGATTGTGAAAAAGAAAATGATGATGAAGCACGCTCCATTATCACCAATCAACGCTATATGTATATTGAGTCGTTAGTCGATAAAGCTGTAGTTAAAAAGAAAGAGAGTTTAACTTCTTCAACGCTTTCAGATAAAATTGATAGGGTTGTGACTAATAGATTTCTCGCCCTCCCAATCTTTGTCGTTGTAATGCTCTTAGTTTACTACATTGCAATTGGTAGTTTAGGTGCGTTTGTTACAGATTTTACCAATGATACAATCTTTGGTTCTGTAATTATAGAAAACCTAAGAGGAGCGTTTGAAGCTTGGCAAGTAGCCCCTTGGCTAATAGGACTTGTATGTGATGGTATTATAGCAGGTGTTGGAGCTGTTTTAGGCTTTGTTCCTCAAATGTTAATCCTCTTCTTCTTGCTCTCCATCTTGGAAGATATTGGTTATATGGCAAGAGTTGCTTTTATCCTTGATAGAATTTTTAGAAAGTTTGGACTCTCTGGTAAGAGCTTTATTCCTATGTTAGTTTCCTCTGGCTGTGGAGTTCCTGGTGTTATGGCTTGTCGTACTATTGAAAATGAGCGTGATAGAAAGCTTACCGTTATGACAACTTGTTTTATCCCTTGTGGTGCAAAGATGCCAATTATTGCACTCTTTGCAGGTGCGTTCTTTGGACAAAGTGCATGGATAGCAGTCTCAGCTTACTTTATAGGAGTTGCAGCGGTAGTTGTATCAGGTATTATCTTAAAGAAGACTAAACTCTTTAGAGGTGATGTCGCTCCTTTTGTTATGGAATTGCCAAAATATCACTTACCCCTTTTAAAGAATATCTTAAGAACTACTTGGGATAGAGGTTGGTCCTTTATTAAGAGAGCGGGTAGTGTAATCTTAATCTCAGCAGTAATCTTATGGTTCTTACAAGCCTTTGGTATAACAGCAGAGGGCTTTGGAATGGTAGATGATAATGATTTAAGCCTCCTCTCCTATATAGGACGCGCTATTTCATGGCTCTTCTATCCTCTTGGCTTTGGCTTCTGGCAAGCAGCGGTTGCAACCTTTACCGGGTTGATCGCAAAAGAAAACGTGGTAGGGACTTTTGGTGTACTTTACCACTTTGCAGAAGTATCTGAAAATGGTATTGAGATTTGGAACAATATTGCTCAAGACTTTAATGGGTTATCAGCATATAGCTTTATGATCTTTAACTTACTTTGTGCTCCTTGCTTTGCGGCAATGGGTGCAATTAAAAGAGAGATGGGTAATGCTAAATGGACTTGGATTGCAATTGGCTACATGACAGTTTTTAGCTATGTTTCTGCAATGGTAGTTTATCAAATTGGAATGCTATTTACAGGAGTGTTTAATGTTTGGAGTGTAATTGCAATAATCGTATTACTCTTTGGTCTCTTCTTATTAATCAGACCTAAGAAGAATGGAGGAGAAATCTGATGAATATAAGTACAATAATTGTTTTAGTAGTAGTGGTTGCTATTGTAGGTGGACTTGTTTTCCACTTTATTAAAGCAAAGAAAAACAGTAAAGGAAAATGCAGTGGTAGTTGTGGCTCTTGCCCCTATTGTAAACATTAAAACTTTAGAAGCAACGTTCTTAACAAAGTTAAAGGCCATAAGTAATTATGGCCTTTATTGTAAACATCTAAATGTAGCGAACTAAAATAGTACGTCAATGTAACCTTTGATAAAGATTGCAATAATGATAACAGGTAAAACATAAGCTATATAATAACGTGTTTTATTAGGAAATTTCATACCTTCCCCTATATTAGCTTCAGCAATAAACTTATCCCAACCCCAACCATAACGACTGGTACAGAAGATAACAAACAGTAAAGAGCCAAGAGGCATAATAGTATTACTGATAATGAAGTCTTCAAGATCTAGTACACAAGTCCCAGCTCCAAACGGTTGGAACCCGGCAAGCTTATTAAAGCCTAAGATACAAGGAAGGGAGCCTACAACAATTATTGCGCAGTTTATAAGAGCTGCCTTCTTTCGACTCCAACCATGGTTATCGATCCAGTAGGCAATAATGTTTTCAAATACAGCAATGAGAGTAGTAAGCGCTGCAAAGTTCATGAATAAGAAGAAGAGGGAACCCCAGAATCTTCCAAGTCCCATCTTAGTAAATACATTAGGCAAAGAGATGAATAATAAGCCAGGACCTGCCCCTGGGTCTACATCGTAGGAGAAACAAGCTGGGAAGATAATAAGTCCTGCAAGAATTGCCATCATTGTATCGAGTCCAATAATTCTAATACTTTCACCAGTTAAGGATTTGTTTTTATTAATGTAAGAGCCAAAGATTGTCATACCACCCATACCAACAGAAAGGGTAAAGAACGCTTGTCCCATAGCTGTGAAGAGTACTTCAGTTATTGGGTAGTCGTTCATACGAGAAAAATCTGGAATAAGATAGAAAGCAAGTCCTGCTTTTGCATTTGGAAGTAAGAGAGAATTGACTACTAAAATAAGCATAATAGCAAACAAACAACCCATCATGATCTTGCTTGCTTTTTCAACACTTTTTTCAAGGCCTTGAGCACAAATAAAGAAACCTAAAATTACCATAAACGCCATTGCACCAATTTGAACTGGCAAATTTTGTTGTAAAGCAACGAAAGTATCTGCACTGTTAGTAGGAGAACCTATAAAGACATAACGAATGAAATAATATAAGAGCCAACCGGAGATTGTTGTGTAGAACATCATTAAGATGTAGTTACCAATAATAGCAATAGGTCCAAATATATGGAACTTTGAGTTCTTTGGTTCAAGAGCTGTTAAAGCACCAGCAATATTCTTGCGGCTTGCTCTACCAAGAGCAAATTCCATAACCATAACTGGTAAACCAATAATTAACAAAAATATGAGATAGATTAAAACAAACGCACCACCGCCATATTTTCCAGTGATATAGGGAAAACGCCAAACGTTCCCCAAACCAATTGCACAACCTGCAGAAAGCAATAAAAAACCTAATCTTCCTTTCAAAGACTCTCTTTTTTCCATGTTACAATTCCTTTTAGTAGTATTATAGTATTGTAGACAAGAAAAACGTAAATCTCAACTATAAAAGAAGGTTATATATGATTGAAATAACAAAAAAAGACTTTGGACTGCGAAAAGATGGAATAATGGCAAGTGAGTATTACATTTCAAATGAAAATGTAACACTAGTAGTAACAGACCATGGCGCGAGTATCACCAAATTATTCGTAAAAGATAAGAATGGTAAAAAAAGGGATGTTGCTCTCGGTTTTGATACCTTAGCAGAGTATGAAAAGGGTACCAGTTTTGGCGCTTTTGTAGGACGCGTTGCTAACCGAATTAGCAATCATAGCTTCTCACTAGATGGTAAAACTTATGAATTAGATAAGAATAATGGTAATGCTTGTCTTCATGGTGGAAAAGATAGGTATAACCAAAAGTTCTATGAAAGCCAAATAATTACAACTCTTAATGGTAAAGGCGTTCTGTTTTCACGAATCTCCCCAGATGGAGAACAAGGCTTTCCTGGAAACCTCTCTCTTTGTCTTAGTTATGTGTTAACAGAGGACAATGAATGTCAAATTTATTACAAAGTAACAACTGATAAAGTGACTCCTCTAAATCTTACAAATCATACTTTCTTTAACCTCAACGGGGAAGGAAGTGGCACTATAGAGGACCATCAAATTAGCATCAAAGCATCTGTTTATCAAGAAACAGATGATGAGCTTATTCCTATTAAACTCACCACTGTCGATAACACTATCTATGATTTAAGACAAGCTAAAAGTATGAAAAACAGTGAAGGTTATGATGTCTCCTTAATACTTGATCATAATAAGGATGGACTTGCCTCTACAGTTTATTCTGAAGCGAGTGGAATAAAGATGAGCGTTCGAACAGACCAACCTGCTTTACAGTTTTATAGCGCTAAAGGCAATAATATGGTTGGTAAAGCACAACATCACTATGGTGCATTTTCTGGGTTTTGTTTAGAAACTCAAGGTTATGTTGATGCAGTTAACCACAAAGAATACCCCTCTATTTTGCTTTATCCAAAAGAAGAGTATCATCATTTTGTGGGTTATAAATTTGATATAGTTAAATAATAAAGCAGAAGTTTCCTTCTGCTCTAGTGCTATAATATATTGAATTCTTTAGCTACTTTGGTAAGGCCAAGGTAGCTGATAATTTCTTTTTTAATCTCATAAAGCACCAGTCTTATATTCTGCTTAATTTCTGCATTAGGGTCTTTTTCAACTTCTATGATAGTCTTTTCTGTTACAGTTTGAGGATTAAAGGCTTTAAAGTTCCATTTTGAGGTATCGTATGTGCTTTCTAACAAGTCTTCAACTTCTGCAGGAAGGGAAGGAAAGAAATCGATATTGGTAGCTTTTTCAACCTCATCAATTGATACTGCAAAACTTTGAAGTGGCTCTTTGGAACCCACTCCTGGCATTAAGAATCCAATTGCCTTGATATCAGGGTCTGTGTAATCGAGGATAACTTTATAATAGGAGTTAGGAACCGCAACTTTGTTCTTACCTATAGTTTTATAAGGACCGTCGGTTAATACTGGCCCGGTTACAACATAAATTTTTTCATTATCGACAGCAAATTGTCTCACCGTTGCTTCTAAATCTGACCAGATACCACGGTTGAAGTCGCCTTCTTGTGGTGCCATATTAGATAAATAGAAGGTATCACTCATTGCTTCTCCGGACCATTTAAAGTCAGCAGCTGGTGCAAGGTGTCCTCTGTCGTAGCCAGAGCTCTTGTAATCTTCTAGCGTTGCCGAACCGGTAGTAATTGCAGGATCTGCTCTAAAGTTATCCTTTCGATTTCCTCCGCCATATACTTCTTCTCGAGTCAGTTCATAAGCAACATAGTTTGGCACTTCATACTCTTCGTTATAGCTAAGGGTATACCCTGTATGTTCAATGAGCTGAGCACCTTTAATTGGAGTAGGTAATTCAAGATTAGGAATTTGGGTGGAAGAGAGAGTTGAGGCAACCTCTGCTTGAGTTGGAGCAAAAATTAAAAATATTGCAACTAAGATGGGTAGTACTAATAGCAGTATACATAGCTTAGTAATAAAGTTCTTTTTCTTTTTAGTGGTTTTCTTTTTGGCCATTTATGAATCCTTTGCTTTCAAGTGTTATAAGTAAAAATGAAATTACTTCGAATATTAGTAGATTATAGGTATTAGGAAAAGACATCTTGGTAAAAAAAGAAGTTTGAGGTAAGGCTGAACCTGGGTAGTTCATCACAATTGTGATAAACAGGTTATTAACTAGGTGAAGCGCATATGTGACTTCAATTCCTTTCGTGTAGAGAGTTATTGCCATAGTAAATAAGCCCCAAAATAAATAATAAAGGATTATTAAGGGATGAGCTATTTCAGGGTTACTCAAATGCATTAGGGCAAAGAGAACGCCAGAGAGAAGTATCAAGATAGTTTTCACACTCTTTTTATTAAGATTAAATCGGGAGGCAATAATTAAAGGAGAAACTCTAAAAATTACTTCTTCTGCGAGTGTTTGAAACGGAATTAACAGTAAGGAAAAAAGCATTAAAGGATTAAAACTATTAGCTGTATATGCTCTATCAAGGATAAAGTCATTAATAAAGAGTAGAACTAAATAGCTGATAGCAACCATTATAAATAAGGCTTTTCTCCAACTGTAAAAAGGACTAAAGAGCAAAATCAACGGTTGTTTTAATACTTTACACCACAACACGGTGAAGATTAAGAGGAAGAGAAGGAAGGGTAAGTAGATTAAAATATAATTTAAAGAGGCTTTTGTTGTTTGTAGTAAGAGTGATAAAACCGGCCCAATTACAAAGAAACAGAAGAGGGATAGCAGTAAGATTATTAGAAAATAACGGTACGTAAGCCCATCAAGATTGAAAATATTCTCTTTTTTATCACTTTTACTCATCATTGTTCTTAATTTATCAGTTGAATGGGGTATAATCAAGAGAGAAGGCTGGTAATAAATAGTTATGAATACAATAAGAGAATTAGTTTTTAAGTTGTTTAAAGATACAGATAAGACTCTTGTCTTTCCCTCTGAAGATAGTGCTCGTTATTTTTTAACTGAATATGTAAGAACTCAAGCGGTGGCTATAAAAGCTGACAGAGCAATTGCTTTTGATACCTTTCGTGGACTGTTTTTGGCAAAGAAGGAAGAGATGCCGGTTAACTCCTATTATCGCACCCTCTATACAAATAACTACATAAACGAAAAGCTGGGCTTAATCTACCTCTTAAAGAATGAATATATAGAATCCCTTTCAAGAATGAGACCTTTTATCGAAAAGTGTTTACCTATCTTAAAAGATAGAGCGGACTATAAAACTGAGATAAAAGCTGACTTAGATATTATCTATGACAGTTACACCCAGTTTTTAAAAGAAAATAATCTTTTTGAAACCGGTTTTGAAGAATTTCAAGAGTTTAATCTTACTACAGAGTATGTGCTATTATTTCCAGAGCTCATTGCAGGCGCTGAGGAGCTTATCACCTTCTTAAATCATAATAAGAAAGTGCAAATTATTAATACTAATGAGCTTGAAGAAAAAGAGGATAAACCTCTTTATGAGTATGAGAACGTCAAACAAGAAGTAAAGGGGCTGATGAGAGCATTATTAGCGCTAAAAGAGAGCGGAGTGGCTCTTGATGAGATAACTATTTCCACTCCCGATTTAGACATGCAACTTCCTTTATTGATTTCTGAGGCAAAATTGTATGACATCCCGCTAACCTTTGTCTCCGGGCTTCCTGTGCTTAACACAGTTCCTGGTTCTTTTCTCTCTAAATTACTTAACCTCTATGATAGTGAGTTCTCTTTTGAAAGCTTAGAGGACTTATTACTCTTTGAAGGATATCCTTGGCAGAATATTGAGTTTAATAGAGCCTTTGTTCGCCTTCTTGTTCAAAAGAATGCAAGGGGTGGAAACCTTGAATATAAAACAGATCCTATCTTAAGAGCGCTATCTCGTTATAATACTCAAGATGAAAAAGCAGTATTATATTTAGAGTTTTATAAAAAGCTAAAAGCGCAAGTACTCTCTCTCTTTTCTTGTGACGAGGTAGAAAATGTTTATAAAACTTTAAATGTATTTATGGCAACCTTCTTTCAACCTACCCAGTTTTATGATGGAGGAGAGAATCAAGATGTTTATGCCTTCCTTTTAAACGAACTTTCAACTTTTGTTCAAGCTCAAAAGCAGTTAAAGCTAAAAATTAAAAGTTGTTTTAATTTATTCTTAAACTGCTTAAAGACTAAAGTTTATGTTCCCCAAAACAAAGGAGAGGGTATTAAAGTCTATCGCTTTGGAATGGATGTGCTTATAGATACTAAGTATCACTTTATTATTGGCCTAAATGATGATTTAACTAAAACAGTAGGACAAAAAGCGATATTCTTTGAGCCCTATGAAGTAGTTGTTGAAGAAAACCAAAAAGAAGTTAGTAATGAATACTTCTCGCTTTATCAAAAGGGAAGTGAGCATATCACCTTCTCTTATGCAAAAGAAACTTATTCTGGAGTTGTAGTTGCAAGTGAGTACTTTGTTAGAAGAGGATTAATCAAGACTGCAACAAAAGGGAGTGATGCCTATTGCCAAGCGCCTCTTGTAGCACTCGGACGAAAGAGTGAAGTAACCTCCCTCCCTTTACTTGCTAAAAGCTATTTGAATGCAAGTAAAACAGCGCTTTCAAAGATTTCGAGGATTGATGATTGGTCGAATGAGAACAGCTTTGGACAAAGAGTGGAGAAATCTAAATTATCGTTCTCATCAATCGATAGATATTTAAACTGTCCCTACTCTTATTTAATAAATTATGGCTTTAAAGTTGCTGATGAAAAATATCTTCCTCAAGCGCTAGACCATGCCTTAATTGGTGAAAAGCTTCACTTAATTGTGGAACGCTTTTTTACCGAATATCCCACTTTATTTGCAGATAAAAAGAGTGAGTATGAAAGTGGAATGATTAAAACTTTCAATTGTGTGATGGAGGAATGGAAGAAAGAGAGTAGAGCGCCAGATATCTATACCGAATACTGGATGCAACTTTATATTGCAAAGTTGATATTACTAATCGATAAAGTAATAGAAAAGTTTACCCACTCCACTACCACTGATCTTGAAATGGATTTATCGTTTAAATCTGATGAATTTAGTTTTTATGGTAGAATCGATTGTGTAATTGAATTGAGTGATGGAACTAAAGCGTTAATAGATTTTAAGAAAGGCGATGCCTCTCTTAAAGTTAAGAGCATACAATTGCCCCTATATAAGAAATTTTACTTAGCTAAAAAGGGGGAGGAGCAAGTTTCCCTGCTTTCTTATTACAGC
>CAYYEN010000077.1:8742-9498 GCA_964470795.1 uncultured Spirochaetaceae bacterium
AAAGATGATAAATTTGCTGATGTTAAAGAAAGTGAGAAGTTGGAAGAGGAAGCTGAAAAGGCTCTAAATGTTGTAATAGAGGGAACAAAACAAGCGGACTGGCATGCAATTTCCTCAGCCTTGAATTGCAAGAATTGTAACTATAAATCAATTTGTAGACGGAGATTTAGTATTGTATGATCGATTTTAATAAATGTTTAAATGATGAAGTGGAAAAAGGTGGAAGAACCTTAAATACCGAGCAACTTAGTGTTGTCTTCTCAGATAAGAATACCATAGTCTCTGCTGGCGCAGGCTCTGGTAAAACAACCGTTTTATCCTATCGCTTTCTACGTTTAGTGCTCGAGGGAAAGGCTAAGGTTTCTCAAATCTTAACCTTAACCTTTACACGTAAAGCTGCAGCTGAAATGCATACGCGTATCTTTGAAAAGCTGTTAAGTTATAAAGATTATCCGATTGTAGAAGAGCAACTGTCAGACTTTTCAAATGCGACTATTTCAACGCTTGATAGCTTCTGCTCTCAAATTGTTCGTATCGATTGCCTTAGGTATGGCGTTGCCCGTGATTTCACCCTCTTAAGTGAAAGTATCACCTCAACAGATACTCCTATAAAAATAGCTACAGATTTAATCAACGATCCTAAATGGGAAAAAGCGCTTAAGATTGTTTCTCAAAAGCTAAACCCAGCTATGGTTTATGAGGACTTCTTTTTGCCAATTTCTAATATGGTCTCTATCTTAACTCAAATAGATGTTG
>CAYYEN010000078.1:0-9459 GCA_964470795.1 uncultured Spirochaetaceae bacterium
CGGCTTTTATTATTATTTTCCGTTCGTTTAAAATTGACAGAAGCTTCAAGCTTCTCTATTTTATTCTCTTCCCTTCGCTCATTTATCTGTCAAAAATCGTTGTGCACTGTGTTGTGTTTTTCACTCAACGTGCTCAAATAAACTAGCAAAAAAACCCCTTACTTGTCAACATAATTTTAGAAAATAATTCAACATTTTTTTACTTTTTTTATAACTCATTATTACATATAGAAATAAATGTTTAAAGAAAAATCAATATTTTAAAATTTATCCTTTTCCAATAATATTTCAACCATTCTCCTAGTCTATAAATATAAAAACTAGGCACAAATTTAAAAACCGTTCCTAAAAAAATATCTACTGGCGGTTAACCAGTAGACATTTTATTTTTAATGATTTCTTTTTTTAATTATCTAGTCATATCAGAGAGTGCTTTACTCTTAATTATAGCTTTTGCATAAGTTGTAAAGCTAAGTAGAGAAGCAGCAGCAGCTAAATAGAAGAAGACTTGAAGTACGATATAGTAAACACTACTCCACTCGCCTGGTACGAAAGTTGTAAGTACCAAATAAACAATAGACATAATAGATACTACTGCATAAAGTACGGTCTTACTCTTTCCCCAGATATTAGCTGCAACAGCTTTACCTTTCTTCATCATTAGCATACGTAAAAAGAGAATTGAGAATTCTCTCCACATACAGATGATAAAAGCTAAAGCGGGCATAATGCCAGCACCCATAAAGCAGACAAAGAACGTAAGGTGTGAAAGAGTATCTGCAAAAGGATCCATTACTTTTCCCAAATCTGTTACTAAATTATACTTCCTTGCGATCTTTCCATCTAGTAAATCTGATAACTCAGCGGTTGCATAACATATCAACATCAAAATTACAGATAAAACAGTAAGTTGTTCACCAAACCAAGTTGGTAGAGAATACGAGATAAAAAACACAGGAACCATAATTAAACGCAAAACGGTTAGCTTATTAGGTAAATTCATTCATTTTTCCTTTTTATACTTTAGAATACTTACTTACAAGATACTCGCAAAAGGCATTAACACCAAGCTCTTTTCCTGTACATTTTCTAAGAAGTTCACTTGGTTTATAAATACAGCCCTTAGACCAAATATGTTCATTCTGCCAATCTGTAATTAATTTAAAATTCCCCTCTGACAAAGCCTTATCTACATCAAAGCTCTTTTTCATCTCTTCTAAGAACATTGCAGCATAGAAGTTGCCAAGTACATAGGTTGGGAAATATCCAAAGGTACCACCTGCCCAATGACAATCTTGAAGCACTCCCTCTAGATCATCTTTTGGGCGATAGCCTAACACAAAAGTGCTCATCTGGTTCCAAGCTTTTGGTAAATCTTTAACCTCTAGCTCTCCCCCTATCAACTTTTTCTCTAACTCATAACGTAATATTACGTGAAGAGAATAGGTTAATTCATCCGCATTAACGCGTATTGGAGAGATTTGTGCTTTGTTAATAGCACTATAAAACTGCTCTAAAGAGACTTCTTTTAAAGAGGGTATCGCACTTTGAAGAGAAGGATATTCATAAGTCCAAAACGCTTTAGATTTTGCTAAGAAGTTTTCCCAAAGTCGAGATTGTGATTCATGGACTCCCATTGAAACACCTTGCGCTAAGGTAGTACCACGAATTGCAGGGTTTAAAGAGGCATTTTGATCATACAAAGCGTGTCCTGTTTCATGAACTAGAGAAGCAATTGGATCGATTAACGATTTATCGGTATAGCGAGTTGTAACTCTCACATCATCAACCCCTAGTGTAGTGGTAAACGGATGTGCGCTTAAATCTATTATTCCTCTTTTAGAATCAAAACCCATTTGCTCTGTTACTTTGATACAGAACTCATGTAAAGCCTTTTTATCATAGTCTTCGGTTAAGAAGCTATCATCAATTTTATCATCAACCTTTTCTAGCAACTGATGAATTACTTCAGCAAGCTTAAAAAACAAAGAATCTATCTTTGCTGTACTCATACCGGGTTCAAACAAAGACAAAAGTACATCATAAGCGGGTTTAGTAGAATCGATTATTCGAGCCTTTTCACGAGCTAAAGAAACAAGCGTTTCAAGATAAGGCTCAAAGATAGCAAAATCATTGGCTTTTCTAGCTTCCAACCACTTGCTTTCAGCTAATCCTACTGACAACGCCCATTTAGCTACAAACTCTTTTCCAAGGACTGCCTCGGTTTTGTAATATTCTTTCCAGAATCTGACCATTGCTTTGTCTTCACTTCTTTCAAAGTCAGCTTCCTCTACGCTTTTTACCGCTTCTTGAATCACAGGATCACAGGCTTCTTGATAATAGTAGGTAGTAAGGAGCTCAAGCATTTCAGCTTGCTCCTCACCACTCTTTTCAGGTGCACCTGTTTCCCTATCCCATTCAATAAGCGCTTCAATATGTGTAAGTTTGTTTAATCGAATATTACGCTCCCACAAAAGTGAGAGCGCCTGGGTTTTATCCATTAAATTTGTTCCTTATTAGCAATTACAGTTTGAAGTTCAGAAATGAAATCTGCAACAGCAACACCATTCTTCTGCTTTCCACCTCTATAGCGGACAGAAACTAAATGTTCAGCCATTTCTTTTTCTCCAACAATTACTTGATAAGGAGTCTTCATCTGTTGTGCCTTTCTAATCTTAAGATTCATTCTATCATCAGATAAATCAGCAACTGCTCGAATACCTACAGCCTTTAATTCAGCCTCTAACGCTTTAGCATAGTCAAAAGCAACTGGACCTACTGGTACAACTACTACTTGCTCAGGGCTCAACCATGGTGGGAAAGCACCTGCATAGTTTTCAATAAGAACACCAAAGAATCTTTCAATAGAACCGAGTAAAGCTCTGTGAATCATCAAAGGACGCTTCTCTTGACCATCTTTATCCACGAAAGTCATCTTAAAACGTTCAGGAAGGTTGAAGTCGAATTGTACAGTTGACAACTGCCACTCACGACCAATTGCATCCTTAACTTTAAGGTCAATCTTAGGACCGTAGAAAGCACCACCGCCTTCATCAACATCATATTCAAGACCTTCAGCAACGATTGCTTTTCTAAGCGCTTCAGTTGCATCATCCCATAGTTGTTGCTCTCCAACCGATTTTTCTGGACGAGTAGATAAGTAAGCGTGGATATCGTTAAAACCGAAAGAATGAAGCATATGCATTGAGAATCTTAGAACTTCAATGATTTCATCTTCCATCTGATCTGGAGTACAGAAAAGGTGAGCATCATCTTGAGTGAATCCTCTTACACGAAGTAATCCATGTAAAGCACCAGCTTTTTCATATCGATAAACAGTACCAAGCTCAGCCCAACGACATGGTAAATCTCTATAGCTCTTTTTGCTATTTTGATAAATCATGATATGGAACGGGCAGTTCATTGGTTTTACATAATAATCTGCTTTATCCATCTCCATTGGTGGGTACATACTTTCTTTATAGAAACCTAAGTGACCTGAGGTCTCCCAAAGCCAAGACTTACCAACGTGTGGCGTATAGACCATCTCATAACCATTCTTATAGTGCTCTTCTCTCCAGAATTGCTCGATAGTTTGTCTAATTCTAGCTCCTCGTGGGTGCCAGTAAACTAAACCAGGACCAGCTTCTTCATGAAGGGAGAAAAGATCTAATTCTTTACCAAGTTTTCTATGGTCTCTTCTTTCAATATCTTCAAGATGTTCAAGATATAATCTTAAATCTTTTGGATTAGTCCAAGCAGTTGCATAGATTCTCTGAAGCATTGGATTCTTTTCATTTCCTCTCCAGTAAGCACCTGCAATTGATAACAGTTTAAAGGACTCAGCATTGAGTTCTTTTGTGCTCTTGACATGAGGTCCACGACATAAATCTGTAAAAGCACCTTGATTATACAAGGTAACTTCCTCATCTTCAGGAATAGCAGCTAATAGTTCAAGTTTATACTTTTGGTCTTTGAATTTTTCAGCAGCTTCAGCTCTGGAAACTACAATTCGTTTAAATTCTTTATCCTGGTGGATAATTGCTTTCATGTGTTCTGAAATTGTTTCCAAATCGTCAGTTGTCAAAGCTCTTGGAAGTTCAAAGTCATAATAAAAGCCGTTTTCAATTGCTGGTCCGATAGCAATTTGAGCTGTTGGAAATAATTCAAGCACTGCTTCAGCCATGACGTGGCTCATAGAGTGTCGAACCTTTTGAAGTTTATCTTCGTTTGCCATAAAAACTCCTTCGGGATTAAAAAAAAAGCCTTTCCAATCCCGTTCTTACATTTTCATGCAAGGACGAAACTGCAAAAGCTTTTTGCAAATTCCGCGGTACCACCTTGCTTCCTTTCCCACAAGGAAAAGACGCTTTAGTCAGTTAACGCCTAGATTACGACCACGCTTACTCATTTCTTTTCCGCAGGTGACTCAAAAGTGGTTTTCATTAGTTCACTTTAAGCATCTCTCAACTAAAAATGCTCTCTCTGTAAAGCGGAGGACTAATTACTCGTCTTCGTCAAAGTCTTTAACTAATGTTGTGACTTTGAAACAAAAAAGTCAAGTTATTTATTGCTTAATCGGTCTCTATCAATTACCACCTTTCTCAACCCAGCTATCAAGTTGAGTTGTAACTGTTAAATTATGATTATCCTCGCATACCACTCTAATCATACCATTATACAAAGTGTGATATACTGTAGCACCATATTTAACGTAACGTTTATAGACAGACATACTGCCAATAACATCATTCATACCAATAACTACTTGAGCTTTTGTTGCTTTTACCCATCTTAGTTGGCTTGAAGTATCATTTAAGTGATGATTTGCTTTTAACAAGTCAGCTTTAAGAGAATCTGGGTACTTTTCAAGCACATCTTTTTCTCCATTAAGGTATAAATCACCACAAGACAGATAAACAGTTTCCCCATAAGTAAACTTAATGGCTAACGAATTGTTGTTTAAGAACTGAGTACTTCCTTTTGGATAATCCTTAGGATAATTAATTGGGGTATCGGGATGGAGCACTTCAATTTTTACCTTGTTTCCAAATTCAAGCACATCGCCAGTTTTTACAATAGTATCTTTTATTTTATGTTTAGCAATTGCTTCAAGAAAAGCTCTGTAATAGCTTGAAGAGGGATATTCAACTTCTGAGCGTACTACTTCTTTAATCTCATATTTATCCGCGATAAAAGGAAAGGCGCCTAGATGGTCGATATGGGGATGAGAGTTGATAAACATATCAATTGTGGTAATACCTAAAGTATCTAACACAGCCATTGTGTTCTTATAGCTATCAGGATGACCACAATCGAGTAATATAACTTTGTTATCTGGAGATATTATTATTTGTGCATCTCCACTTTTATCTTTACTGCCCTCAGGTACATCTAAGTCGACAAAATAAACAGCTAACTTATTTTCAATTCCTACTCGAGAGACTACTTCAGCGTAGCGTCCATCAAAGGAGGCTGAGAACAAAGCCACAGATAATAATAACAAAGCTACTACTGTATAAATTCTTTTTTTTAGCATTCTTTACCTTTTAAATAGGATTTGCATACTATTGGATAATTTGTGATAACACCACTAACCTTCCATGCATCAAGTTTCTCAAGGGTATCCATGTCATTAACGGTCCAAACATTGACGCCTACCCCGTATTTCTTCAAATCTGCAATTGCAAGATCTGTTAACCCTTTATAACCCGGATGATAGAATTCAAAACCAAATTTATGGCAATAAGCGCCAGGATTTCCCAATCCTCGATGCTCTAAAAGCGCTCCGACAGGAATGGAAGGTGCATATTTTTTAGTTTCTACCAAGGACATATGGTTGAAAGAAGAAAACATAACACGTTCTGTTAGATTGTACTTTTCTAGCATCTTAACAGTCTTTTTCTCAATATCCTCGTAGTAGATAACACCGGTCTTAATTTCAATATTGGTGGTAATTGGTTGTTTTGCAACCCAAGCACAATATTCTTCAAAGGTAGGTATTTCAACTTTTCCAAATTGTGGTAACAAGCTAGACGCATTGAATTGCTTTATCTCTTTAAGAGTATAGGAGAGGAGCAAACCGTTTCCATCGGTAGTTCTATCTATCGTTTCATCGTGGAAGACTACGAGTTCCCCATCTTTAGTCAACTGGACATCAAGTTCAATTTCATCCGCTTTCGCTTCTACTGCTTTTTCAAAGGCTAGCATTGTATTTTCAGGATACTTTCCGCTATAACCTCTATGTGCAACAACTTTCATCAAACTCCTCCTCATCTTATTTCATAGCTGCTTTGCTGTAACCAGAAAGCATATATTTTTGGAAAATAAAGAACAAAATAATAACTGGCAAGATTGCCATTACAGCGCCCGCCATAATCTCATGGTTATTCATAGAACCTTGACCGGCAAAAGTATCACGAAGCTTTGCAAGTCCTACAGTTAACACTCTATGACTTTCTTCTTTTGCAATAATCTTAGGCCAGAAATAACTATTCCAACCATTAGTAAAGGTTACTAAGGTTACTGTAAATAAGGTAGATTTACACATTGGTGACAATATTCTAGTTATGATACCTACTCTTCCAAGTCCATCAATCTTTGCAGCATCAATATAACTATTATCGATAGACATAAAAGTTTGTCTTAACATGAAGATATAATAAGGGCTTACCGCTTCAGGAAGAATTAAACCTAAGAAGGTGTTAGTTAATCCTAATCTGGCAAACATTATGTAAATTGGGATAAAGGTAACTTGAAGAGGGATCATAAGAGCACCTAAAATTAATAAAAAGGCGGTATTCTTGTATTTAAATTCTCCTTTAGAAAAGCCATAAGCGGCAAATACACCGGTAACAATTTGACAAAGCAGAATACCTACAGTCATTATCAAAGTATTTACATAATATTTGCTAAAGTTAACTTTCTGCATTACATGCAAATAGTTTTCAAAATGAAATTCAGAAGGCCAAAGGGTTGGCTTTAACAAAAGGATTTCATCTTGGCTTTTAAAGGATGAGATAATCATCCAGTAAATTGGAAAGAGTGCAAACAAAGTAACAATGATTGCTAGAATATATTGAATTGCAGTTGTAATTCTCTTATTAATGAGCGCCTTTTGATTTCGCTCTTTTAAGGTTTGTGTTTTTTTCATTCTCTTATCTCCTTATGCATCGTAGTTTACTTTGCCAGAGCTTACTTTCATGGTTGAAGCGGTGACTACAAGTAAAATAAAGAAGAAGAACAATGCCATAACAGATGCACGGTCCATTCTAAAATCTTCCATCGCATAAGAATAAATCTTATATACAAATACTTCCGTTGACCTATAAGGTCCACCACCTGTTAAGATATCAACAGATTGGAAGACTTTCATAGAAGCAAGGAAAGTTGTAACAAACAAGAACAAGGTAGTTGGGGAGAGCATCGGAAGCGTAATCTTAAAGAGACGTTGAAAGTAAGAAGCTCCATCAAGTTCGGCAGCTTCATAATAATCTTTACTAATACCTCTAATTGCAGCTAGGTAGATTATCATGCCGTATCCTACTGCACGCCATCCTGTTAGCATTAAGACCGAAATTAAAGCTGTATTTTTATTTCCTAGCCAATCGATTTTAGCGACTCCAAATAGTGATAGGAAATAGTTTAAAATGCCGTTATCTGTATTTAAAATCCATAAAAAGACAACAGCAGCAGAGCTCATAGCTACATACTTTGGCATGAAGACTATCGCTCTCATGGAATTAAAACCAAGGGCATTACTATTAAGTATCAAAGCTAGTATTAAGCCACCTAAAATAGTAATCGCAAGTTCTCCAAGAGAATATAAGAAAGTTACACGCAAGGAATTTAATAAATACTTGGTACCAGAACCTGTGAACAACCATTTCCAGTTTTTAAAGCCAACATATTTAAAATTATCATTAAGTAAGTTCCAATCTGTAAAGCTAATATGTATTAACCTCATAATTGGGTAATACGTAAAGATTACAATTAAAACTAAAGCTGGGAGGATGGATAAAAAATCTTTACCATGCTCCAAACTTCTACTATTTATTTTATTTGCCATAACTATTTACTCCCAAAAAAACTATGATGCCCACAAAAAGCGTGGGCACCCAAAAAACAATTAGAATTAGTCTTCTAAGACTTCATTCATCTCAATAACCATAGATTTAATACCTTTGTTCATATCAACTTTTTCAATATAGAATTCAGCTAGATAGTTTTTCCAAATAGTTGCAAATTCATTCCAAGCTGGATGCTGAATACGTGGATTGATATAGTCTAAGTTATCAAAGATACACTTGAAAGCTGGTTTTCTTTGTAAGAATTCTTTACCTTCACTAGTTTCTAAAACGCTCTTTCTTGTAGGCATATAACCGGTTTCATCAGCCCACTTCATGTTAACTTCTTTAGAACAGAGGTAGCTTAAGAACTGCCAAGCAGCATTCTTAGTTTTTTGATCATTCTTTGCAGGAATTAAGAGTACACAACCACCAATTTCTTGGTTCTTGGTATCTCCTGAAGGAAGCCATGACATTCCAACTTCAAAATTCTTACACTTTGAAACGTAAGTGTTATATAAAGAAGAAGTATGAATTACAGAGAAAGCTTTTCCATCAATGAAAGTTTGTCTCATAACAGAAGAAGCATCTTTACCTACTGCAAAGTAAGCATAACCGTTCTTAATCCAGTCATAAATTTCTTTAGTAGTTTCAATACCATCTTCCTCTCCAAGGTCAGTAGAAATATTATCTTTATTAATTAGCTTTGAACCATTGTTTAAGAAGAAAGTTTCAAAATACCATTGGTCCCAACCAGGGATAATTGTACCCCAAGTCTTAGTGGTTCCATCAGCATTAAATTCAACTACTTTTTCAAAGAAATCATCCATATCATCAAACTTTTCTGGAATTTCAATTCCTTTAGCTTTAGCCATGTCTTTGTTGTAATACATAACTTGAGTTGAAATTAAGAAAGGTAAAGCAACTTGCTTACCATCATAACTTGCAGCTCTCATCATACCATCACCAAAGTCTTTAAAGTCATAATCAAACGCAGCAGCATAAGGAGTTAAATCTTCACATAGTCCACTTGCACCATATTGTGCAACATATGGAGTGTTTGCAACAACTACAGCGGGAAGTCCTGTACCTGCAGCTTGAGCTGCAACTAAAGATTCATTAACGGTTGCATAGTTACCAATATATTCAGCTTTAACTTTAATTAAACTCTGACTATTGTTAAAACCATCAACAATAGTAGTAATAGTATCGTTATATTGGTTTTCAAGTGCATGCCACCATACGATTTCGATAGGCTCGGTTACTTCATAAGCTGACTTATTAACACTTACCTTCTCAACAGTTTTCTTTTCTTCTGTAGTTTTAGAAGCTGAAGAAGTAGCATCAGTTTCTTTATTTCCTGTCGCAAAAAGCATTAGGGAACATAAAGCAA
>CAYYEN010000079.1:0-9446 GCA_964470795.1 uncultured Spirochaetaceae bacterium
TGAACTAAGAGATTTTTTGAAGTCATTATAGAAAAATCTTCATAGTAAAACACTTCAGTGACACAAGTTTTAGGAGGAAGAACTATGAATAATGAAACAGGATTAGCTCGTAAAAATAAATACAAAAAGAAAGCTTTAGAACGTGAAAATGCAAGCTTGAATATCAATCTTGATGGTTCATTGCTTGAGATGTATGCTAATTATGCAATATCTGAGAATGGTAATATCCATTTCTCTATGATAAACAATTTATACAGACTCTTACTTATGGTAAACAATAGTGCTATTGCTATGAATGAGAGGAGTCTGGCTCTTAAGAATTTTACAATTTCTGTATTAAAGGCAAAGATAGAGAAGCATGTAATTAATAAGCAAGCATTACTCTCTATTGGTCTTGGTGAGTGTGGCATAAGACCTGACCTTCTCAATGCTGATTCATTTAAAGAACTTGGAGATGGTGAGGTTGAATGGGTTGAGGAAACTATTCTCAACTATGTGAATCTTTCAACTGTAAATAATGCAGTTAGACAGATGCAAGATATCTGTCAAGACTATATAACCTCAGAACCTACTGAGAAGATTTCTAAAGCAAAAGCAGTTCAGTCTATGAATGATGAACTTCATACTCAGTTCAGACGTAATGCTATGAATCTTGATAGTCAGGATGATAGATTTACACTGTCTGATATGAATCAGAGTATTGATAGAACTATAGCTGAAATGAATAAACCATCATATAGTCTTGTAACAGGTATACAAGCTTTCAATGATATACTTGGTGGAGGAGCAAAGGGTGGTAAGTGTTATTGTTTATTCGCACTACCTGGTGAGGGTAAGACTATAACTATTCTTAATCTTCTCTACCAAATGAAAGTAAGCAATAGAAATTATGTGTGTAAGGATAAGACAAAAAGACCAGCACTATTATTGCTTACTATGGAAAACAAAGTTGCAGATATTATAGCTACTCTGTTTTCAATTGTAACCGGTAATGGTGATATTGCAGAGTATGAAACAGAAGATGCTATAAAGATTATGAATAGTAAAGGACTCGGTGTTACTCCTGATAATCCTATTGAGATTATTGTGAGATATAAGCCAGTTAATTCCATTACTACTTCATACTGTTATACATTGATTGAAGATCTCAAGGATGAAGGATGTGAAACTATTGGTTTCTTCCTTGATTATGTAATGAGAATCAAACCAGAGCAATGGGATTCTGAAGAACGTTTCCGTCTGGGTAATGTAATTAATGATCTTTGTAATCTTGCAAAGTATTATAACATTCCTGTTATTACTGCATCTCAGTTGAACCGTAATGCGGCATCTATCATTGATGAATGCAGAGATAGCAATAAGATGAATATAGTACGTAAGATGGGAAGAAGTCTGATTGGTGAATCTATTCAGATAGATCAGAACGTAGATGCATCAATCTATCTAGCACCTGAATATACTACTGGTCCTAATGGAGAGGATATTAAATGGATGGGTATTAAGTTAGGAAAGCACAGATATCCTATCTATACAGATCAGACTGTCTTTTATGTTCCGTTTTTGTCTAACAGTCAGGTTGGATTTGAAATGGATCTTGGTGGCAGAAGAAAGACTAAGAAGACTCTTAATTTCAATGAGGAAGTCGATTGGACTAAAGAAGCAAAACATGTATACACCTTTGGTGGAGGTGTTACTAAGCATACAATCAACGATGACTCTAATGAGCTTATTGTTGGAGGAGATATCAGAAACAATACTGATCATAGTGAAGTTCTTAGAAGAGTTGAAGAGTATGAAGCTATGGCAGCTACATGGCCGAAAGAGAATGGAAAGCTTAAGGTTATGCGTATTGTTACTGAACATTTGCCATGGGAAAAGGTGACTGCACATTAGCAGTCACCATAGATTTAATTGGTATGAAGAGAATTGTATGCTTTAATATCTTTAGATTCGACTCTCATTATAGCTGATAAGAAATCATTCATGTGTTCTTTTGTAAGCATCTTTATTTTGTTATTGTCTAAGGTAAACTGCTTAGGAGACCACATATCATTTATACGTAGTATGATATAATATAGCTCAGTAGTACCATAGATATCGCTAGAAAGAATTCTAGGTTTTAGAAAGTATCTATCTCTCTCAGCTTTAGAGAGAGTACATTCTACAGCCTTTTCTTGCATATCTTGTAAATAATCATCTAATACTGAGTGTACAACGTAATCGATACCATCTTTTGATTCTTGAAACATCAAATGAGGATATCGAACTACGTTTGTTTCTTTTCCTGCTAGGATAAAGTCAACAACTGTTGGTGCTAATCTTGGATCAGATACTCTAGTATTTTGTGTTCCATAAGGGTGTACTAACATTATGGCTCAACTCCTGTCACTATTGGTTTGGAGATATCTCCATTCTGATAATTGATAATAAAACGAGTACCCTGTGGGATATATTTCGTAGGGTAGTCTTTTACTATGTGGGATGGAACTTCAAGTTTAACACAAACAGAAGATTTTACTGTAGAAATACCAAGTACTTCAGGATGTTTATTCATGATATTCGTTGTATTGATATTCTCTGTAGTAACTTCATTAGTGTTATTGAGAGTACCATTTATGGCTTGCAGTTTAAACACCTGCTTGCCAGGATTGTATTTATTGCACACAGTTTGGAGTATACCAATCTGTGATGAATTAAAAGTACCCATATTTAAAATCTCCTTGTAGTATATATTATATTACTGGAGTGTAAAAAGGAGGGTTTATTATGCCAAGAATTACAAAGAAAATGCTTGCAGAACAAGCAAGAAAGGAGGAATTGTTTAAGAAGAATACGAATAAGTGTATTGCGTTAGTTACGCAGAAGCTTAACATCATCATTGGTGAAGGAGGTTACATGTATCTCATCAATAGTGATATGGAAGATGATGGGGTTGGTAGTACTATACCTTTGATTCTTGAAGGAAAGAAAATGAAATCCACTATGGTAGGTCTTGAGATAGATCCTGTGACAGAGATTGCATTCGATCCATATAATAATCATAAGATCGTTACTGGATTGATTAATCTCTATTTAGAGACCTATTATCCTGGTATTGATATCCAGAGCTTATCACTTGCTGGACGTCATTTGAATGAGTTAGGTAATGCTGTGCTGAAGCTTACAAATGGTCAGGAGTTTAAATCAAGTAATTATTATAAAGACACTCTGAAGTATCTTGATATCCTGTATCAGATGGACGGTTCAGCACCACCGGAAATGAGAGTTTTAAAGGAAATGGATAGCGATGACAGAACAAGACCGATTAGTAAGTGAGATAGTAGATTGGTATTACAACTCTTCAGAACAAGTGTTTGAATATTCCGGTCCTGCTGGTACTGGTAAGTCATTTGTTATGAACAGAGTTGTTGAAACCTTGAGACTAACTGACTATGAAATAGCTCCTATGGCATATGTGGGAGCCGCTGCTATAGTTATGAGAGTGAAGGGTCTTAGAACTGCTAAGACTATCCATTCTACTATCTATGAAGCAGTAAAAGTACCTGATTATACTGATATAGATCCTGTATTAGGAATACCAAGAAAGAAGCTAATATTTAGACCCAGGGAACATCTCCCTGGGATTAAGCTTATCTTAATAGATGAAGGTTCTCAGGTTCCTTTACAGATGAAAGAAGATATTCTCAGGTTTGGTATTAAAACTATTGTATGTGGAGATCTTAACCAGCTACCTCCAGTAGCAAGCACACCAGCATTTCTTACTGGAGATAGAGTTTTCATGCTTACTGAATTATGGAGACAAGAAGCTGAGAGTGGGATAGTATATCTTGCTCATAAGATTCTTAATGGTGAGACTTTACAACCTGGGTCCTATGGTAATGCTTTTGTTATGACTTCTGATTGGCTTACTGATGATATGCTTAAATGGTCTGATATAATCCTTACAGGAAGGAATTCTACTAGAGAGCATTTCAACAGATATATTCGAAAGAATGTATACGGTATCAATTCACAGTTACCAGTATATACAGACAGAGTTATCTGTAGAATGAATAACTGGCAAAAAGAAGTTGACGGTTTAAGTCTTGCTAATGGATTACCAGGAACAGTGGTTAATCAACCAGATATCTCTACTTTTAATGGTAAATCTTTTATTATGGATTTTGTTCCTGATTTGTCTGATATAGTATTCAAAAATCTTGAATGTGATTTCCAGTATCTTATGTCAGATATTTCGGAACGTAAACTCTTAAAGAATAGAGGACTTATGAATGGTAATAAGTTTGAGTATGCATATGCAATTACTACTCACTTATCTCAGGGTTCTCAGTATGTAAAAGGAATATATTACATGGAGAATATGAATCCTAGAGAGAAGAAGAATCTTGACTATACTGCCATTACAAGGTTTTCTAAATACTGCACAGTTGTTATACCTCATAAGAAATTCTATTAGAGGTATATACTATAACTATGTAGTTTGATAATATTACAACTAACGGAAAGGAAGATGTTTTATGACACCATTATTCCCTAAGCGGAAACAGATTATGAAAGCTTATGATCAGGTGACTGGAGAGGAGATTATTCCTCAACCACCTAAGCGTTATCTGATGTTAATCACCTGGACTGGTGATGACGATGATTGGAATCATTACTGGGAGAAGGTTACTTCTCGTGAAGAAGTAATCCGTAGAGTTCACACTCTTCGTGATGATATTGAGTATGATGAGTCTTACATATGTTCTGAGACTGCTGCTTTAAACAAAACATGGCATTTATATACGTTTCTGCGTTATTGCCACGAGGCAGGCTTCTGGACAGATGAACTTATTCATGAATTGGATGGTTATTCTTTTGATGATTTCGAGTCTGAATTATTAAATGATTATGAGATTTCAAAGGAGGAACTAACCACTATTTATTTAGAGGAGGTGAGATCGTGAGACCTCAGTATAATAAGAAAAAGAATCAGAAGAAGAGATCTAGTCAATTCTTCATGAGTCTTATGAACGAATATGGTCCTATGTTTCCATACAAGATTAAACCTTATGACGTAGAGAGAAAAATCAACTTCTTGTTTAGAGATTTTCTGAATGCGTCTATTGATCTGGAGACTCAAGGAGACTATTTCCATATGGGATTCCCAAATGCCTATACAGTCATTGAAGGTATCCCTAAAACATATAACTCTCTAGGACAAGAGGTTGATATTAATGGAGATCCTATGAGAGATATAAACGGGAACTTCGTAATGCGTCCCGAAAAGCCTGAAACCACTCCACCTATTATGATGGATCTTTCTGGCTGTACTAATATAACTTTCATAGCATATAACATAGCTAAGACTCGTATGGATATGCATTCTTTCTATAAAGAAGCTGCTATCCATTACATACAGGCTAGTCAGAATAGTGAAGCAGTTCCTATGTTTGAACCTAGCCTTATGGAGAATTGCCGTTCCGCCGCTGATTGGAAGGCTACTTGTTATGGATATATGACCATCTATCTTGGAAACTTCATTCAGGATATGAATCTTGAGTGGATCCATTTGATGATGGGTAAGTTAGTTCCTTTTAGAGGAAACGAACTTTAACCGAAAGACAGTTTAGTAAGTAATCGCGGGAGAAAATCTAATTTCTCTCGCGGTTATTTTTTTGATTGTTTATATTAATAGGGAAGTGGGAGGTTTGTACAAACGACAAAGAGTACAAGAGGACATTACTCTCCATCTCCAAAAGAGAATATGTGAGAGAATGGGAATACCAAAAAGAGCTCATAAACGTCTTTATGAAATTTTCCAAACTAGGGGTAAAACCATGGAAGACGTTAAAGAATCTGGCAATGAATCGCTTTATAGATACCTCTGCTCTATAAAGAAGGATGACAGTGAGCTAAGAGTATTTGGAAATCATGTAATGATAACCAGTCTTGATGGTATAGGCATTACTATTTTTAACATTCCGAATTTTAACAAGAAAAGAAAGGAAGATGACAATGGAACTCGCAGATGTACAAAGATTAAGAAGCAAGTGCGAAAGTGTAACAAAGAAGGTCCTGTTGATAGACGAAGTTACTGGACAGCCAAAGAAAGACTCAGATGGAAACGTGCTTTACGAAACAAGAAGAGCACCAATGGTGATCCGCTTGGATAATGAGCATGTTATTGAGGAATCTATAATTCCTTTCATCTGGGATGATAATACTCAGACTCTCATGTGGTGGGAAACTCCTATTCGTGGTAATACTTATTCTGTTCCTACTGGAAATATCGGATTAACTCCTGAATTTCCTATGATGTGGTCTATGACTACATATAATGAAATTCAGCAGATTTCTTGTATACCTACTAAGGATCAAGCAAAGACAATGTTCAAAGCTATGCTTGGTGATGAATCTAGGCATGATGGTACTATTAAGGAATCTAGTGCTATTAAGATTATTGATTACTACTACAATATCAATTCTCAGGCATTCCAGATCATAAATAGAAATGAGAATCCATTTGATATTGTAAAAATTCCAGAGGAAACAAAAGCAGAACCTGCAATAAATCAGGATTATGCTCATACAGTAGAAGATGTAAATGAAATGGGTAATTCTGCATATGATGAGAATATTCCTTTTGTAGCACCTTCTAAGGGTCCATCTGTTCCTTTACCACCTGCTCCTTCTAGAGATTAATAGTTTCACAAATGTAAAAAAATAGGAGGAGTAAACATGAAGATAACTGCATACTATATATATGCAGTACAGTAATGCTTCTGCATTACTGGATAAATTAACATTTTTCTATAAAAGAATGGAGGAAACAATTATGATTAACTCAGCACAAACTTTCGGTGGATTCTTTAATCCAACTCCTGTGGTAAATGGCTACGGCTATGTACAGCCACCACGTCAGTTGGATAAGAGCCAGATGAGAAATGTGATTTCAGCAGAGGAGCAGGAAAAGCTCCGCAAGAATAAGCAGGAGTTTTCAGGTAAACTCTCAGAAGAAGAATATCTTCGTGCACTGTGCACACACAAGGATGTTCGTACAGGCAATATTTCTTTGAACCACAACGATGATGGTTCTGTAACTTGTGCCATCTGTGGTGAAAACTTCAGAATTGTTGATACATCTGAAGGTGCTATTACTATGGAAGATATCGAAGCTACATGCTCCAACTTCAATGATATCTTCCAGACCATTAAGTTAATTTATGGTGCAATTCCAGAAGATGTAGGTCGTCAGCTTTATGTAATCTCAGGATTTATCAAAAAGGTACCAATGTTCTACAAGTATGCAAAGACTTGGTTCGAGCAGATTGGCAAGGTGGGTCAGGGCTTTGCACCATTCAACAGTGATCCGAACTATACTATGTTCCGTACACTGTTCCACAGCCCAAATCCAATGATGCAGGCATCAATTGATCCTCGTTATGGAAATCAGTTACAGGGCTGGATGACAAACGGTCTTCAGAGCCAGGCGGCTGTTCAGACATCATCTATTCAGCAGTATGATCAGTTTGGTCGTGCAGTTGACCAGTATGGAAATTTGATTGTTGACCAGAATGGTAATTTCGTTATGAACACTGGAGCAGCAGCACCTAAGCAGCAGAGTCAGGTACTCTACGATGCAAATGGTAATCCTGTTACCGTTCCTGTTGCAGGTGTTCCTGCTGCCGGAGCAGCATCTAGCACTCCTGCAGCTCCTACATCCGCAGTTCCAGGCGTAGGTGCAGCACCTGTTATTAACTATGGTGCACCTGTAGCTGGCAACGCTGTTGGTATCGTTACACCTGAACCTGCAAAAACTGTTGGTGTAGCAGCACCTGGTGCTTCAACCCCAGAGGTTTCTACAGCATTTAAGTATTAATTAAAAGTGTAAGCATGGTATGACAGATAGATAGAGGGCTAGGACTAAGTCCTAGTCCTCTTATCTTCTGTTATATAACATGCAATTTTTTTATAAGGAGTGGTCTTATGCCAAAGATCAAAAAATCGAACATTAGTGCTCAGGATATAAAGAATCATGGGAACTATTCTTCGACTATTAAGTCTCTTAATCCGTTCGAGGCAATACGCCGACGCCCTGGAGATAGAATGGGGCATATCGGTAACAAAGGACACGAGAACCAAGTAAGAGAGATAGTACAGAACTCTTTCGATGATGCATTGAAGGAAACTTCATGCTGTGATAGAGTTTGGTGTGAATATAATGAAGTTGAAAAGAAGTTTACTTGTATAGATAATGGTAATGGTATTCCATTTGGAATGATGTATCATATCTTTACTGATGTTAATACAAGTTCTAACTTTGTTGCTAAAGATTATACCTTTACATCAGGAATGCATGGTGTAGGTTCTAAGGCAGTTAATGCTTTAAGTGCACTCTTCAGAGTAACATCTTATGAGTGTAAGGCAATGAGTCCTAAAGGAAAACCTAGTGCTCATGTTATCGAATTCCGTGAAGGAGAGGTATGGAAGAAAGGTGACAAGATTACCCATGAATTAGAGATTCCTAATAAGGATGACTTCCAAGGAACAATGGTAGAATTCATTCCTTCTTATGTAATGGGTGAAGTTACCAATACTTGTGAAGACATTCGTCATCTTCTGTGTATTCTTGTTCCTCTTATGCCTATTGGATTTGAAGTTACATTCCATGGCATTAGAGCAGATGGAACAGATTATACAAGTAAGATTGTTAATCAAGATGGAATCATCACATACATAATTAGTTCCATGCAAGGCAAGCCTCTTATTGCACCTATCATAATTAGTGATGTATCTCCTAAGATGAAGTGTGATATAGCATTCACATATGACAATAAGAACATTGGGTATGAAGTTATCCATAGCTTTGCCAATAACTGTCCTACCCTAAATGTTTCTGGAGATAGAGAGTCTTCTCATACTAAGGCATTCTATGAAGGTCTTACAAACTTCTTCAGAAACTATATGAACAAAGTATACTTAGCTAGTTACAATCAGAAAGCTAAGAATAAGATCAAGGTTATTGCAGAGGATATTCGTTCTGGATTGAATGCTGTAGTGACTTGCTCCCATATAGATCCATTCTTCTCTGGTCAGGCTAAAGAGATTTTTGATAAGCCTGAAGTAGAACCTTACATTGTACAGGTTATGGCTAATCAGTTAGATGAATGGACTAGAACACATGGTGATGATCTTCAGAGACTCTGTAAGTATTTCAAAGATATAGCAGAGTTAAGAATGAAGCAGGATAAGGAAAAGATTAAGATTACTGTCAAGCATAAGAGTGTAATTGACGGTGCTCCTGCTAAGTTTGAGAAAGCTATTGGAATCAATATTCCTTTAGAGGAAAGAGAGTTTATTGGAGTTGAGGGTGACTCAGCTATGAGTAGTGCTCGTAAAGCAAGAGACCCTAAACGTCAAGCTTTGTATCCGTTCAGAGGAAACATGGCTAATGCTATGACTAA
>CAYYEN010000080.1:0-7623 GCA_964470795.1 uncultured Spirochaetaceae bacterium
TTTTTTTTATCTTTCTTAATTGTTATAAACTCTACATATTTTTGATTAGATACTATTTTCCATACATTGCTTATTGTAATAGTTTTTTTATTTTTAAATACTTTTATCTCCATAATTATCTTTTACAACTCGTCCATTTCATATACTTCTGCAATTAATTTACATCTATCTTTTTCAATTGCAAAAACGAAATTCTCTGTGTAAGTTATTGATTTATTAGTATTTTCTAAAAACTTCATATTGTAATCGCCAACTAGATTTATATATTTTTCAATTTGTTCTTTCTCATCTCCTAAAAAACTATCATCAATTATTAAATCGTCCTCATCAATCAAATCTAATTTAAATAAATCCTTTTCTTCGACTTCTTTTAACTCTTCTTTTTTAACTATTTCCATTCTTCTACTTTCATCAAAAATTTTAATATGATAATTACTTAAAATATATTTCTTGCTCATAAAATCCTCCTATATTAATTTTATTTTGTTTAAAAATTCTTGTTCATCTAAATCTTTAGAAATTAATCTTTGATATACTATATAATCATTAGTATTTTTCATCAATAAATAATAAACTTCTACTTTATTTTTTTGACCATATCGCCAAATACGTCTATTACTTTGTAAATAGTTTTCTAATCCCCATAATAAACCATACCAAACGACTATACTTCCACCATATTGTAAATTAGCACCATATTGAAAACTATAAGGACTAATAACACCAACCTTTATCTTACCATCGTTCCAATCATCAACATCTTTATCACTTTTAATTTCTCTTGCTCCATCTAAAGTTAGAAGCCTATTTTTATCAAACTTGAACGAATAAAACACTAGCATATTGTCTCTTGCTGTTTTTATAAAGTCTTTCATCCAATTTAATTTAGTATCATCAAAAACTTTATAATTTAATTCTTTATCTACATATACGCAACCATTTGATAATTGAAGTGTTTTATTTATTAACCCTGTTATTGAATTAACTGATAAATCACCATTTTCTAGTTCTAATACATAACTTTTTTTAAATTCATTATAAGTCATTTGTTTTTCTAAATCCCACTCAAGATTAACAATTATCTCTTCTTTTGGTGGAAGTTCGATATCACTACCATCTGCGAACATACATATATCACTTACTTTTTCACTAATAACTTCTTTAGAATCTTTTAAAAATACGAATTTAAAATCATTTATATAATAGGCGTATCTTTTAATGAATCTATAATAGTTGTTGTCCATTCTTTTACCACCATCTAATAAAAACATTTGTGACCATAAGTCTTGATAACCATTTGGCATTGGTGTCCCACTTAATAAATATACTCTGTGTTTATCTTTAATCATTTTGGAAAGTGCTTTGAATTTTTGACTTTGGTGAGATTTAAATCTACTTGATTCATCAACGATAATCATATCAAAATCATCTAAATTACCATAAGTATCTTTATACCAACTAACTAACCCATCACTCATCAATGCAATTGTATTTAAACTTTTTTCTTTTTTATCTAATCTTTCATTAGGTGTCCCATTCAATTCAACGAAATCGAAAAAGTTAAAATTCTTCCATTTTTTTATTTCTTTTTGCCAAACCTTTGCTTTATTTATAACTGTTGATGGTGCTATTATTAATATTTTTTCCACTTCAAGTGTTTCAAAAACTAAATAATCGATTAACGCTAACATAGTTGCTGTTTTTCCAACATTCATGTCGAAGAATATACCAAATCTTTTTTCATGTTTGCAACGTTCAAATGCTTGTTGTTGTTTTTCTCTTAATGTTATTACACTCACATCAAACCTCCACGTTAAATAAATTGTTTTCTTCTATACTTTCAAAATCACCTATATATTCTTTTATTCTATTTATGCTATAGTCAAACCCCATTTTATCTAGTTCAATTCCTATGCTACTACAACCAATCTTTTCACAACCTATTGCTGTAGTTCCTGTCCCCATAAAATTATCTAATACTATTGAATCCTCATTAGCACTATATAATCTTAAAAGTTGTTCAACCATACTACTACTAAAACAAGCCTTATTTATATCATTAGAACCATCGTTATTAGGTGCTTCTATGTAGTTAGGTTGCCCTGTAAGTGTTTTGTTATACTTAGTGTGGAAGTCTTTCCATTCGCTTCTTCTTATCATTATAAAAACGTGTTCCCACACTCTTGTAAGTCTTGCTTCCTTGCTAGGTGTTCCATTATTCTTTTTCCAACAAATAACATCAATTAATACAAAATCTGTTTCATCTTCTACTTTGCTAATAATTCTATACAAATTAGAAACGTTATTTTTTAAACTACTCATGTAATTCATATTATATATTATGACTCCACCAGGTTTTAATACCTCTTCATATAATTTAAATTGACTAACCAACCAATCTTTATGAACTTCATTATCTTTTGAATCATTTATTTTTTCACTACCTTTATAAAAATCAGTTCTATGAGCATTATAAGGTGGTGATGTTAAGATAAAATCAACTTTTATATCATTCAATGATAACTCTGTTAGTCCAACCATAGTGTCGCAATTTAATAATGTGTGTTTTCCTACTTTTGTTTTCATATATAATAACCTTTTTCTATTTTTTCCATAGGATAATAGACCCCTTTTATTCTTTTTATTATTACAATATCGTATTTATCATTAATTTTAGATATTAAATAGTCTCCATATTCTAGTAAATATCCAACTATTTTTATATTTCTTACCTCACCATCTTTTTTATATGCTATTTCAATATAATCATCATAACCCATAAACTTGTAAAAGTCCTCTTTTTCTTTTACTACTTCATAAAGTGCTTTTTCACCATATAATTTATTATAAGTTATAACTTTTTCTTCTAAAACTTTTTCCATTTTTTCATTTAGTTTTTCCATTTTTATCCCCCAATTGTCTTAAACTTTCATTGATGAATTTTTTATAATAGAACATTATTTCTTCTTTTTCATCTTTTCTTAATACGTTATTTCTTTTACCTACTTTTGATTTTACATTGAATCGATAAAATTTATCGCAACAAACATAAGATACTGTATTATTTATTTTTATTTTTACATTATAATCATTGTTATTTTCAATAACTTTAGCCATTTTATCATTTGTTGTAATCATTAAACCAATCACATCTTCTTCTAAAGAATTGTTGATATCCTCCACTTGCGAATAAACGCAATAGAAATAGTGTTTTCTTTTCTTTCCATAAAAACTATCATGTTCTGCATGGAAGATATCTCCTGCTTTTATATTTTTGTTAGAAGTTGAAAGAGTGTTCTTTTTCATTGACTACTACTTCCTCCTCTAATAATTCATAATAATATTGTTGTCCAAATTCTCCAAATTTCTTTCTTTGATTATCTACTTTAACGAAACCTAATTTTCTAAGCGATTGTTCGATTTCTTTTCTTATTCCATAATCTGGTGTATCGCCAATTCTTTTATCTAATGCTAAACAATATATTTCTTTGGCACTAAAAGCAGTTCTCTTTTTTCTTCTTACGTCATTATCATTTCTATTTCGCCAACTAAATCTCATTGTTTGAAAATCTTGTGATAGAAAATCAATAGGGAATAAGTTTTCTACATAATCTTTAACTAAGCCAAAATAATCATTTTCAAGACTTGCTTTTTCAATTAATGATTCCCATTGTCTTTGCATTAGTGGAGGGAATGGTGCTGAGAAACTATAACCTGAATTATAATATTCTAGAGCCTCTGCTAATACTTGGTCTCTAATATCTTTATTCCAATATGCTTTATCGAAAATTAAAGCCTTGTGTTTTGGCAAATTACAATAGAAAGGCATAAAACGTCTTTCATCGTCTGGATTCTTAATTGGCTTAGCCTCGTTCGATGTAGCAAGCATTACGAAACTTCTTGGAACGTCAATAGTTCTTTTACCATATCTTTCAATGAATCTATCCTTAGTTTTAGTGATGAAAGATTTTAGAGTTGCTTTGTCATATTTAGTAAGGAATTTATCAAACTCTGCTAATTCTAATATACAAACACCTCTAATAGCGTCAATTGTATCTCTTTCATTTCTTAAATCAATTTCCTTATCACTAAAGAAGTAATTAGATTTTTCAATATCTTCCATGTTGCCATTCCAATCAATAGCAATTAATGATTTCCCCCATGTTGATTTACCAATACCAACGCTACCTAATAAAGCGATAACGTAGTCAAATTTAGCACCTGGATTTATTATTCTTGCAACTAGTGCAGTCATCCATTTTTTACTTGCTTCCCTAACAAACTCACAATCTGCTACTCCAAATAAGTTGATAAATAAAGTTTCAATTCTTTTTTCACCGTCCCACTCTGGTAAAGTTGATAAGAAATATTTTGGATAATTTATTTTTCTCTTATATGCTTCTACTAAAACTGCGTCCTCAATTGCGTCTTTCCCTGTAAGTAAGTAAGGTGGTTGAGCAAGATAGTTTCTTATGTAAGAAAAATCTAAATCCCTAACTCCATCACCTTTCTTAATATCTTTATCCCAAAAAGGTGCTTTTTCAAAACAAACTTGTTGCTTAATAGTATCATAGAAGAATAATTCTCTTAATGTATCATCATATTCTATAATAACACTTATATTATATGGTATCTTTTTAATATCACCATTTTTATCTCTAGCAAGTTTATCAAGCCAATCTGTTGAAACCTCTATTCCCATTTCATTGAGTTTTTCTTCAACTTTTTCTTTTTGTTCTCTTACTTTAGGGTCGTGAGACATAACGTTTGGTAGTTCTCTTTTTATCCAATTACACATTTCCTCGAAACTTGTTGATTTATGATAATTATCATATACTACTTGTTCATTTTCTTGGTCTTTTTTACCAAACTTATGGATTCTTACTATATCAAAGGAATTTAGTAATCTTCCTTGTGCTGGGTCTGTCCCGTGAAAACTATAAGCATATTGAGGATTTAAAATATTTAAACCATTTCTACTAGTTCCATCTTTATATGTATATCTATCTTGGCTTTCGTATTTATACTCTTCTTTAAGAAATGTATCGATTGCTTCCGTGATTGAATATTCTGTATTGAACGAATTAACTATTCTATATTTTGTTTTTGTTGAATCACTAATAGTTCCTTTTTCTATTCTTTCACGTTTTTTTCCCTCAATGTAATGAGGTCTTTGCCACTCATCAATGTTTTTATAATCGAAATATTCTCCTAATAAATCATCTGCGTCTAAATCATAATACTCATCATCACCAATCATTTCACAAACATATTGACCATCTAAACTAACACTAGGAAAATACATAATTCTATTCGCTTGTGTAGTTGTAGCGTCAAAAAATTGTAAACCAACCTTTCCACATATTCTACTTGCAATAGGCTCATACTCTTCAACTTCTACATCTCGATTGATAGGTATTATCATTCTTAATCTAGGTTCTTCTGGTGTGTGAGAATGTGTAGAATAGATAAAAAATCTAAAAGGTAATTCTTTCAACTCTGATTTTTCTTTCAATATATCAATTATATTTGATGGACAATAGTCTAAGTCAAGTGTTATCATGTTTCTAGTTAAGATTGAACGTTTTTCACGTTTATTCTCAATACTTTCCCCCATGATAAATCCACCTTTATCTTTGCATTTATCTCTAAAAGACTTGTCTCCATTTTTATACTCTAAAACAGTTTCATTTGTTCTTATAAAATTTTTACTAAATGCACTAAACATTTGTTCAAAAGATAATTTTTGAATAATTCCAGTATACTCGTATCTATTTTTATAAGACAACATTGTAAATTTTTCTTTTCTATTCATATATCATGTAATGTTTATATTAAAAGCAAAATAATTTTTTATATCATATTTTACACACTCATCATAGATTTCTTTAACTAATGAATCTATTTCTGTTCTATTGTATACAATATAATACTTAGAAGTAGTTTGATTGATTTGTTGTTCCCACTTCTTTTGCATTTTACTTTGCTTGTAATATGAACCATTTTCCTCCCCTAGTTTTAGTTCTATATAGTATATCGTTTTCGCCATTATAACTCTATCTGGAAAACCTTTCAAACCTTTAGAATTTCCTTTAAAGTTATAGATGTTTCTTTTATCCAATTCATCTTTTAGATAATCTTCTAAAAGTTCTTTTTCACTCTTTTTTTTGCTCATACATTAAAACCATTATTTTTAAATATTGTATCGTTTTGTTCCCTTGTTTTTAATAGAGTCATAATACACCTTTTTTAATTCTTTCGTTGCAATTTGCTCTATGGTCGCAATATTTACATGCTGTTTCACTAGGGTCATATTGTAAATTATCAAAAAGTATTTCCTCCATTTTTTTAGCGTGTGATGAGTAAAAATTAGATATTTGTTTTAAGTTATATTCATATGCTTTAATGTTTCCAACCAACGATTGACATATAGATATTATATAGTTTCCATTAAAATTTGACTTTTTTTCTTGTTCTTCTTGAATCTTTCCAATAGCATACATCAACATTTGTGAGTTATCTTCACTTTCAACTCTTGTTCTACCACTCTTTAAATCAATAATGATAATATAATCATTACTAATCATTACTAAGTCCATGTATCCAAACTTTTTAAAACCATACCAAACAACATTTATCTTTTTTTCTATTTCAACTGTATGTGGCTCATATTGATTATACATTTTGATAGCATAATTAATATATCCCTCGTGTGTTTTTTCGCAATCCTTGTCCCACTTTGCTGTTATTGTTTTATCATTTTTATCAACGAATATATCTCTTTTTAATCTTTCAATTTCTTCATTATGATTTTCTTTAAAAAATATTTCCTTTAATCTTAAAGCACTAACTTCATGTATAAGATTACCTTTTGTAGTATTAGGATTTGCTTTAAAATCTTTGTTATATAATAAACTCGCTGTGCATTTTAGCCATCTACTACTAGCACTCAAACTTTGAATTTTTGTTTTAGCCATTTAATAACTCCATTCTATACCTTTGTATTTTCTTTTTATTTTCTTTAAATCTTTTTCATCAATTTTTTCCTCAATCTCGTTTATATAATTGACTAAAAGTTTTTTATTTTCTTTCATTACCTCTACTTGTTTTTCTAATAAATTATTTTGTCTCTTCAACTCTTGAATCACTTCAAAATCGTTCATTTTATCCACCTCATTTGGCGTTTGAGAGAGGTTTTAAGCCTCCCTCAACACCAACATTATTATAGTTTTTCTAAGATACCAATTAGTTCTTTTAATTCGTTATAAGTTAATTCACCAAGTAGTTCTTTACCTTTTTCATTTCTAAATCTAATAATTTCATCTTTAAAAGTTCTAACGTATTTACTCTTTAACTCTAAAATTAAATCTGAATGTTCTTCACTACCAATAGCAAAATCTTCCTTGACTACCACTTTTGGAACTTGTGGTTCATCTTTCTTTTCTTCATTTTTGATAATGTTTCCTAAAAACATATTTGTTATACTAGGGTCGTTTTTGATACTTTCTTTGGTTTCTTCAATTGCTTTTTCTTTTAAGTCCTCACCAATAACTTCACTAAAAGCGTCCTCTTTAACTTTTGTTTCTTTTTCTTTCTTTTCTTTTTTAGGTTTTTTAATATCTT
>CAYYEN010000080.1:7723-9368 GCA_964470795.1 uncultured Spirochaetaceae bacterium
TCTTCTTCTTGTTGTTCAAAAATCCATAAACCTATTCCACTAATTCTTGCGATAAGTCTTACACTACCACGTTGTCTTGAACTATTAAATTCTTGAGCGTCTGGGTATTTAATTATTTTGCTTGATTGATTATCAAATATTGGATAAAATTCATCTAACACTTGACCTTTCCAATATGCTCTTAAATGAATGAATAATGCTGTTTTTTTGACATCATCGATAGTCCCTGTTTCTGCATTATAATCTTTAACATCAAAACTTACTTCATATTTCCAATCAATAACTTCAATCTTACCACCTTGCATATGAAATATTCTTTCAACAACTGCCCACGGCAAGTATTTAATGTGTTTTGTTGTTCCTGATTTCTTAAATTCTTTTACAATTGTTTTAACTTTAGTTTCTAAATCTTGACATAAACCTTTATTGCTATAATTTTCTAAAAATGCTTTCGAAAAATCTTCTTGAACATTTAACGAATCTAATTGTTTTTTTAGCGAGTTGTTTTCACCAATGATTGAATCAACACCTAATAAAATATCATTTTTCATCTTATTAGTTTCTTCTACTGAATAATTAATTAAGTTTAATATTTCTTTCATATTATTTTACCTCTTAAAATAAATCGTCATCATGAACGTTTTTAACTTCATCATCAACACCTAAATCAAAACCAACCCACGCTTCATCGTTCGCTCTGTAATTACCCTCTACTTTTTTACCTTTTACTATTCTATGTAGTATTGTAAAAATTCTAGTATCAAGTGTTTTTTCGTCAATCTTAGTAGAAAATTCTAATTCAATTGCCCATTCGTGTCCAAGAATTTCATCTTCATTTAAAACTGCTTTTGTCTTGCTTAAATCTTCCCAAAATAACGCTCTTTCCCTTTTATCACTAAACACTGTTAAAGCAACTTCAAACATTCCAGTCCATTCATCATCTTTTAAATTTCTTTTGAAAATTGGATATTCTACTTCATCACCCTCAAATAATGATTTTGGTGAAACTTTAACTTGTGGATTTACGTTATTCAAGCCTAATGATATCTTCTTCAACATTTCATTTAATTCTTCTTTTGTCATTTGAAGAATCCCATTTCCAAAATATCTTGAGTCGTCATATCTTTCTAAAAGATATTTTGCATAAAAGAATCTTACTCCTCCTAAAACTAGTGTAACTGTCTTTCTATCTTTGTTTTCAATAATTACTGATTTCATATTTTTTTCTTCTCCTTTTTATGAAATTATTCTACAATAAACCAATCATCATCTAATTGATTCTCTACACTTGGTGAAAAGTTTACAATTACTTTTCTTATAGTATCTTCTAACACTAACTCTTTATGTGTTTCATGTTTTTGCAACTTTACTCTTACTGCTCCATCACCAAACCATCTTTTTGCACTAACTACTTTTCCTTGCTTTAATTGTTCTAAGGCTTCTCCATAATTCATTTTATCTATCCTATTCTACATCAACTTTTTTTGATGATTCTTTTAATGAAATATAACCAAATGATAATAAAGCGTCCATATCTTCTTGTGGCAACAACGCTTCTAATTTACCAATTGTTATAGGTGTTTTAAACATCTCATAAACTACGTTTGTTCCTAATTTATGCTCTAAGTATTTAAATCCTGGCTCT
>CAYYEN010000081.1:0-9311 GCA_964470795.1 uncultured Spirochaetaceae bacterium
TATATCAGATACACGATTCATCTTAGATGATTCATCACCCATATCATAGTATGCAGTATATACATACAAACCACTAGGAGTAAGATTTCTCTTAATGATGATATCATAATCTAGATGATAGTTGTATTGCATATTACGATCATTGCCAAGAACAATATCTAGATCTTTGTCAAAGACAAATATGTCATTAACCATATTCTTGATCATTAAATCCTCTGGAATAGTGATAAGAACCTTAATCCATGCAGGATGTGCCATTATCTTTTCTATACCAAGAGATAGAGCATGACAGATAACATTTCTCTCAAACTTTGCTCTAGTTGGAACAGCTTCATTCATGTAGTTAGCAGCTTGTACTGTAGTGGTTTCCAGTATAAGCTGATGTATTTCTTGCAGATATCCATATATACCCATTGATATAGTTTCATCTGGGATATCTGTAAATTTTCTTTGTAATGCAGCTACTAGAGTAGCTACGTCGTATAAGTCTGTAGACAGATTAGGAAGGTTGGTTGCCACGTATTCTCACCCCTTTTAACCTTTAGTATTATTTTTGACTACAACACCATTAGCTGGTACCCAGTTAAGGGTATAGTAATTCACTCCGTCTCTAGCAGAGTATCTAGTTCCTATACGAGGAACAAGCATTGACTCACCAGTTATAGCCTGAACTTCTGAATCGAAAAGATCATTTATAGAAGTAGATCCTCCAGCCTTTGCTGATAAATGATTGAAGTGTGTAATGGTATCTCTTGTAAGGTCATCAATAAAAGCTCCATGCCATGTAGCAGTAATCTTCAACTTACCATCTTGAGGAAGCTCAGAGAAAGCACTTCTATTCACACTTTTAGGATACACTCCAACGATACGAGCAAAATAAAGAATATCTGTACCATTAGCACCTACTATAATTTTGAACATAGCCATTTGGTCATGAAGAATCTTATACTGAGCATATTCTCTCCACCGAGAACATTCTTGGCTACCGTCAATCTTAATGTAACCCTTGTACTTCATTCTTTCATACTCATCATATGCTTTAAACCATGTGTATATTTCAAGGAACTTATTATCCTCGAACTCTGTCGTAAAATCAAATCCTTCATCTGAAGCAATAGAAGACTTACGATAAGTAATACGAGTACCAAATTGATTAGATGCAGTTTCCTGATCACTTGCTTGTATATCAGGAAGATCCACACTTGATCTTATTTTGTTTGTGAATGCCCTTATGAATGGACAACTATCACCATTATCAGCAGCACTTTTCTGAAGGTTCTTAAGTACCTTCATATATCTACCACTATTTCCTCCTCTATATCTAAGATCTACAAAGAAAGGGTTTCTAGATATAGGTTCAAAGAATGTAGATTTATCGTTATTAAAGATGTGAAGATCTGGTTTTACAAAGAATACATACTCCTTTGTAGTACCAATCTGAAAGAATGGATCCATTCTATTAAAGATATAGAAGCTATCCCAGTCTTTCATATCCCCAGGTTCATAGATACCATAGGCTCTCTTCATCTTCTTAAAGACATTATCATTCATTTCTTTTATTATGGAATTATACTTATCATCTTTTCCCACATTAGGTTTTTGGAAAGTTAAAGGTTGATTATCATTGATAGGCAAGTTAGTCACCTCCTTTATATACTTACTAACCTGTTTTCCTTTTAAAGTATTCTATAGATATATATTATAGATATGGTAAAGGTCATAGCTCAAAATCCCTTTAACTCCGCTACACAATTTTGTACGTCTTAAACAGATGAATATATTGTTTAAAGTAGGAGATGGTATTTTGGGTATTGTTAGAAACGAACCACCAAACATGGCTTTTCACAGGTGGAGAGAAAAGCAAGGATTTGTTACTTCTACTCCTAGAGAGGTTGTTGTATATAATAACAATCCTCCAGCAGAAAGGGAAGTAAACAAACATCATGTATCGCCTGTGATAAGTGATAATAGTAAGGAAGTCAAAACAGCCATAGAAAAGCCTCGAGGATTCAATATAAGAATCCATTAAGAGACGTTGTGATTAACTTAATTTTACATTAGGTGATTACAGCTATGGCCTTTCTTTTTTGGTCTTGAGAAGACATTTGAGTAAACTTTATAAAGGAGGTTAATAAAAAATGGGTAATACGAATCCTCGTTTTATACATGAAACTGTCCTTAGGGACATTGTTGATCTCGCTAGTGGGATCAGCTCAGAAACAGAACCCTTACGTGGTATATTCAGTAATACTAGCTACAGAAGCGTTGCAAGAGGTGCTGCAAACCTCACGCTTGTCTTTCCTGTTATAGCAGAAGAGAGTGTGTCTGTTGACGCTGCTAGAATGAATTGTAAGGCTATCGAACGTAAAGCTGTTACTATGATGCAGATGTTGTTCTCTGCTATCAACATCACTAACACCAGAAATGCCATAGACTACATCAGAACTCTCCATACGAATATCGATCTTGATGATAATATGGATGTTGGTGAGTTTATTGATGTAATGGATAGAGTATCTAATGAGTCTGCTCAGGATACTGGTATTACAATTGATAAAACTGTACTTGAAGCTGTGAAGCAAGACATGGCTACACTTGGCTATACTCTTCCTATGATGGTAAAAAACGAATCTCTTCAGAGATTCGATATAAATGGTGATGATCATTCTATTATTCAGGAAGCTCGTACAGATGAAGATGATGCATGGTTGGCAGGTGCTGATTTTGCCGCTAAGCAGACTATCGCTACAGATGTCCGTAAAGCAAATGAATTAGTTCCTACTTTGATTACTGTGAAATTCCATGTAGTTGATGATAGTGGTTGTCCAATTGCACAGACTGCTATTGTCGGTATCAAGGCAAAGCTTCAGTATGTAACTCGTCAGGATATGATGAATCGTTTGATTCTTAAGAATAAGGATCGTAATGGTTTATTCAACTTCTTAAGAGCTACTACTAGAGAAATTTCTTTCTGGAAGGATTTTGTCTTTGCTATTGATAGAGCAAAGATGGATGCTCTTTCTACTAATGGTAGAGGTTCTTCTGATCGTGTATGGAAGCTTCTTGAGAGAAGAGCAATCAAGTCTCGTATAAAGAGATTTACTGGAATGGTTAATGATGCATCTAGTATTACCACCTTGATCATTTCCAAGGATACAGCAGATCTTCTGGAGAAGCAGGAGCGAATCCATGTTTTCCAAGGTGCTCATATTCTGCCTATCATGGAAGCATACAACATCATGTGTTTCTGTGTAGTTGACGAGGTACTGGAGAAGGTCCACTTCTTGTTTGATGATGGTTCCGGTAAGTATGAAGTGTTAAGCTTCACTCACTTAGAGAGAGAAGAGAATAACAACTATAAGAAGATTATCAATCTTCTTGCAGCTTCTCGTTAAGGAAAGGAGGTTCTAAGAGATGAACTATCAGCTTATGGATTTCTTTAGTAAGACTATGGATCTTACTGATAAGAAAACAATTCAGGAATGTACAAGACTCGTAGAACAGGAATCTAATCCTATTAACGAGGCTGAACAGAATACAGTTATTTTGTCTTTGACAGGTAAGCTGTACAAGATGATTGTAGATAAGGCAGATGATATTGACTTTGGTCAGATTCCTAAAACCAATGGTGATGTCACTAAACTGAAGGAGTATTCTCAGATTAATGAGTGCCTTACTACTCTGCATGATATTCTTAAGGAGTATAAGCAGGATACAACTCCTGTAGACAACATCAGCAAGGCTCTTCGTAATATAGAGATTCATCGTCCTATCTTTACTCGTGGTTACATTATGAATGTGGAGATAATTCAGCTTACTTACTGTGAGATGGTTCTAGCAGTAGTGAACAGTCTCAGCTATATGATCTCTGCAACCATTGAGTATATAAAGATGCCAAATGAAGATGGCTTCCAGATAGCTATTGACAAAGCTGGTATTGCTCGTACAAAGGATAGCCTTGTTTATCATGCTCTTTGTAAGTTCAATGAAGCTGCTGCTAAGGATCAGATAAATTCTGCATTTGAGCCTCTTGTTCGTGTACGTTCTAAGGGCTTTGTAGGTGCTGATGATATGGTAATGGTATTTGGTATTGGTGTACTGATTGCTATTACAGTAAATATCCTTCCTATCCTTAGAGAGCTGACTTTCTTCTTCTATGATATTCGTACTCGTATATCTCAGTATTTTGACATTCAGTCTGATCTGCTTGAGATGAATGCTGCTGATATTGAGAGGAATAAAGCTATCACTGTTGGAGATAGAGATAAGGTTGTTGCTCGTCAGCGTAAGATTGCTGAGTTCTTCCGTAAGATTGCAAATACTTTTGCTATCGAACAGAAGGAGAGAGAAGTTAACGCTGCTAAAGAAATCGAGAGACAGAATAAGAAGTTGAAGTATGATGAAATTGAAGATACGACTCGTGGTAAAGGAACTGTTCCTAATGGTAAACAGACTACCCCAGCTACCAATGATTCTATTTTCTAAGAAGGAGGGTTGATAACAATGGCTGAAAAATTCAAACTTACAAATGATCAGCTTTGGGCTATGCATGAAGCTGCTAAGAAGCGTGAAAAGGAACGTCAGAAGAAGGCTCTACTTGCTACTACAGAAGCTACTTGTAGAGTTTCTGAAACTGAGAAAGCTAAGTCTAGAGATAAATTCATCTCTAAATCTAAAGCTAATCTTGCAAACTCTGAGCTGGATAACTATAACTTTGCTAGGTCTATTAAAGAAGAAACTATTCAGAAGAAGAGAAAGTTTGCTAAGGATCTTACAGATAATCTTGTATCCGAGGCTATTGCTTATCCTTATCTTGAGGTAGCAAAGATGAATAACTTCACCCAAGAACAGACTGATCTTGGTAAGAAGATTATTGATAATTTTGTCGTTGAGACTGGAGCGGAAAACATTTTAAAGAATATGAGAGAAGGAACTGTTGTTACTTCTCTTTATGCTGATATTATCAGTGAGACTACTAAAGAAGTTCTCGAGGCTTGTGGTAAGAAGTGTAAGGACACCAAGACTGAAGAGTATGACATTTGTTATACCTTCGATAAGGAGTATGCAGATAAGTTTGTAAACTCTTTGGTTAAGGCTACTCCTAATGCTCTTCCGAACATTATTTCTACTAGAGTAAGTTCCGCAGTACAAGACTTTGTTAACAAGCAGCAAGATGACCAGAACACTATCAAGGATATCCTTAATAAGGCAAAGGATAACATTACTGCTGCTAAGGAAAAGAAGTTTAGTGAACAGACTATTAAAGAGATCACTGAACAGAGTGAGATTGCTGCTCGTCATAAGATTAGCCTAATCTATAGAGAAAACACTAACCTTTATGGTAGAATGGTGAAAAACTTCTCTAAGCAAATGGTTACCGTTAATGAGCAGGCTATGAAAGATGCTGGATATGTCAAAGAAAATGGTAAATTGAACATTGCTAAAGTAATGAATGATACTCAAGTCATGTATACAGTACTTGAGACAATCAATACTGCCGGATTCTATGATATTGATAAAAATTATGTAGCTTCTATAGTTGTATAAAAATCCTCCCATAAAATATCCCTCTACCCTTTTATAGGGTAGAGGGGTATATTATCGTTAAAGTCTTTTTTGGTTATTATATAATAGAAGTGAGTAGATTAGAAGCATCTACTCACTCACGTAATTGCGTGAGTTTCACCTATCCATCTCTGAAAGGAGGTGAAACCCATGAGTCTTTCTAAAAAGATAAGACCATCATTTGCACTTGTTGACAGCAAGCCCAAATGGATGAGCGGACTTGATAATATTCCTTATGACAAGGAAGAGCCATTATCTCAAGCCGCTCATCATATCAATGACCTAGTCATTGCTATGTTAGATGGTTGTAATTAATTACAATTAGGCCATAAATCCTAGCTCGACAATGGAAAGAAACTATACAGCCTTGCTAGGGTGGCTGTGTTTCTTTTTTGCTATTATATAGTTTCTATTAGTGATTTTAAGAAGAAACTTAAATCGTTTTCTTCTATATGTTTCTAAGCATAGTAAAACAAGCCAATGAGAATGGCAAAATTAGATTCTCTTGTATATTATAACTATGAAAGGAGAGTGACTTAATATGTATGATAGTCATGTAAATAATGGTAAATTCAGATTCTATAAAGGAATACTGAATGAAATGTATCAAGGATATGGTGAAAGTGAAGAAGATATAGACGAAATTGCTGAAAAGATTCAAAAAGATTATGAAGAAGGAAAAATATCTTCTTCTCAGTATGATAATCTTATGTCATTAGTTCAAGATATAGGAGGGATATTATGAATGTATTTCTTGATCAAGTATTAGAGAGCCTTAACATAGGATCTCTTGAAATGATTACAAAAGAGAATATGGCTACAATGAGTAATATTGCTCTAGAGTATATTAAGAATCCTCAAGAGAATCTTGCAGATATGGTTAAGCTTGTAAAGATCTCTAATATACTCTACAACAATACTGATTTTGGAGTTCTTCCTTTGGAGGATTCTATTTATGATCAGTTAGTTAATCTTCTCTTAAAGTATACAGGATCTTATCCTATAGGAGCTGCTCCTATAAACTTTAAGATTAGAAATGAAGAAACTGCTTTGAAAAAGAAGGAAAACACTGTTAATGGAAAGATAAAGGTTCTTAGCTTTGTTAATCCTGAGCAAATGTTCTTCAAGAACATAACAAGCAATGAATATCCATATCTCCATAGAGATTTTCTTGTGGAGAGACCATTGGTTGATATTATTAAACCTTCTGGAGATTCTGTTGCTCATAAGTATCCAGAACTTGTTGGTACTATTGACAAGTGTCAGTTTACTACTATAGCAGAAGTTGTAGAAAAGAATCAGGAACTTCTCTATGATGATAAAACAAAAATCTTTGAGAGAGATTGGTTAAATAAGATCTTTTCCAGATATGATAATGGTATGAGTTCAACAGAACTTGGTTTCTGTCTCTCATTGAAGTATGATGGTATCTCTATTGAAGCAGAAATAGAAGATGGTATTATTCTCAGTGCAAGAACCAGAGGAGATACTGAGAATGATGAAGCACAGGATATGACACATATATTTGGTGGATATACATTCGCTCGTGCTAATGGAATCAAAGGAAGATTCGGTATGGTATTCGAGTGTATCATTACCGATTATATGCTATCTCTTCTTGAAGAGAATGAAGGGATAACTTACAACAACAAAAGAACTGCTGTAATAGGATTAACTGGTAGAGATGATGGTAGAGCATATAGAGACTATCTCACTTTAGTACCAATTAGAACAGCAGGTATTCCTGAACTTAATACTGGAATGATGAGCGATCGTCTTTTAGAGATAGAGTTCATGAATAAGTACTTCTCTTCTGGAGTTGAGTATCGTTATAGTATAATTCAGGGAAACAAAATGGAGATTCTTTATCAGGTCTATAACTTTGTTAAGACAGCAGAGAATGTAAGACCAAGAGTTCCATTTATGTATGATGGTATTGTAATAGAATTGATAGATCCTAAACTTAAGAAAGATCTTGGTCGTTATCGTTCTGTAAATAGATGGTCTATTGCTATTAAGTTCCAGGCTATGAAGGTATTGAGTTTCATTACTGGATTGAAGTTCACAGTTGGACAGGATGGTCGTATTACTCCAATGGCTTACTTTAAGCCTGTAAGTTTCTTTGGAGGTATTCATGATCATGTATCTATGCATTCTTATAATAGACTGCTTAAGATTGGAGGATTGAAAGAAGGAGAGATAGTAGAACTTGAGTATAGGAATGACGTTATGCCATATCTGAACAAGGTTGATTGTGAAGAGAATCGTAATAATACTAATCCTGTACTTCCTATGCCTACACATTGCCCTTTCTGTGGAGCAGAACTTGTAGAGTCTAGAACCGGTAAAATCATTAGATGTCCTAATGACAGATGTCCAGAGAGAATAGTCACTAAGATGACTAACATGCTTAAGAAATTAAACTTCAAAGATTTCTCTGAACAGTATGTGAGAATACTTGGGTTTAAATCTTTCTGTGAGCTTATGGAATATGACTATGATACTGCTATTGATAGATTAGGTCCAGTTATGGGTGCTAAGTTCATGGAAAGAATAAATGAACTTAAAACCAAAGAGATCTATGATTATCGTTTAGCTGATTCTCTTGGTATTGATGGAGTTGGATCTGTTAAATGGGAATCTGCTTTCATGATTATTCCTTTAGAGAAGATGCTTAGAATGCAGTATGATATCCTGTTTACCAAATTGAGAGATGTCAAGGGAATTGGTAGAAGAATTGCTAGTAAGATAATATCTGCATTAGCAATTTACAGAAATGAATTCGAGTATATCAACTCCATGGATAATGTACTGATATCTAATGCTGATCCTTGTAAGAGAATCTCTATAAGATTTACTGGTTGTAGAGATAAAGACTTATGTGAGTTTCTTATGAGTCTTGGAATGGATGCTAGTGCAGAGAAAAGTGTTACTAAGCAGACAGATATACTCATAGTTCCTTATGATGGATTTGAATCTAGTAAAACAAGAAAGCTTGGAAAAATCGGTAAGATTACAACTCTCAGTGAAATAATAGAGTGGGCACGTAAACAAGGATACGAAAAATAGAATTAGAGTTATGATACAAAATAGACTCTAGGGATTATTTCCCTAGAGTCTCATTTTTGTTTTATAATCTAGAGAGAATAGCAAGCTCTGACTTTCACGTTAGAGTTTATTTTTTGTTAAGAAAGCTTATGTAAAAATTTACAGCATACCAAACTTTAAAATAAGTGCATATTATATGTATGAGCTTAAGAATCACACGATTCAAAAGCATAATAATTTTAATAGTTTTAGAGGAGGAATAGTAAGATGAAGACTTACGAAGAGACAAACATTGACGCACAGATTATGCGTATTTGTGATGAGGAGAAAAACTTTTTATGGGATAAGATCTTCAGCGAGAGAGCTGTAAGACTCTTATTCGAAGGTATGGCAAAGTACTTAGGTACTGTAAAGCGTAAGGGTGCTATTATGGGTGCCCAGATTCGCGATATTAAGTCCGATAAGTTCTTTATCGGTGCTTATGTTGAAAACAATATGAGCGAGGATGGCGAAGATTCATTCTCTCTTACCTACACCTTCAATGAGGATGACATGAAGGATATTCCTCGTGAAAACATTGCACAGTTAAGTGATACTGTATTTCACTATACTGTTGCGGATATGTCCATGACTAACTATGGACTTAGTCTGGAAGTGTTCAATGGTAGAGACTATCTTGCTGATGTTATGTGTGTAGC
>CAYYEN010000082.1:0-9311 GCA_964470795.1 uncultured Spirochaetaceae bacterium
CCATGAAAGGAGCAAGACCTGTAATCTGTCTGAATACCGGTACGAACAATAGGCCTCCTACTCCGAGTATGGATATTATCTTTCTCTCTGAATCGGTTATGTTGGGATATTGTGCGCGGTGTACCTCCAAATCATGTGCAGGATTGGGCACTTTTGAAAAGCCGTAGGCGTCTTTCCTTAAGTAAATCGTCTCGATAATGAGAGGGACGAGAAGAGCTGCCAAGCTGGGTAAAATAAGTTTGGAGATGATTCCGCCTGTGGTTACGTTATCACCGACCCAAAGCATTATGGTTGTCACATCACCGATAGGTGACCATGCACCGCCGGCATTGGCTGCGATGACAATCATGGAGGCATATATCAATCTTTCTTCTTTATTGCTTAGAAGTTTGTTTAATATGGCAATCATTATAATGGTAGTCGTCATATTGTCCAATACTGCAGACATAAAGAATGTCAGTATTGAGATGCTCCAGAGCAACCGCTTTTTGTGATTGCCGTTCATCATGCTGGATATGTATGCAAATCCTCCATGAGCATCTACCATAGTTACAATGGTCATCGCTCCGAAAAGGAATACTACTGTGGAACAAACCGAGCCTAACTGTTCCATAATTGCTCCGGATACGGATTCAGGAGATGCTATGTTCAATAGGGACCATAGTATGGCAGCCATGAAAATAGCTATCGCACCTTTGTCTATACGTATGAACTGTTCAAGCGCTATTGCTAAATAGCCAAGAATGAAAACCGATACGATTAGGATTACCATAAAAGAAATTCTTTAAAACAGTCGCAAATGTACTGTATAAATGTTTAAATTATTCTCTTGCTGAAAAAATATTCATTAAAAAAATATTGAATATGCAGGCCAGAAGAAAAATCGAATATACCGGCATTCTATCTTTTTCAGAATAAAAAAACGTAGTTTTGCACGAAGATCCTTAAAATGGTCTCATTCCAAATATTAACAGTGTATTGAATAACTTATAAATGGATTTTATGGCATACGAATTAAAAGCAGGAACGGTAGCGGAAAAGGTTAGTAGTAGAGTGAATTTTGTTGATGCCTTGCGAGGATTCGCAATCATGTCCATTTTATTGTTACATAATCTTGAACATTTTGATTTTTACTATCTGCCCGAAAATCTTCCGGATTGGATGAAAGGTACGGACGCTGTGATTTTTAATGTTATCGGATTTCTGTTCTCAGGTAAATCATATGCCATATTCGCCCTGCTTTTCGGTTTTACGTTTAATTTGATGGATTCAAAACAGACTGCAAAAGGTATGGACTTCAGGTTGAGGTTTTTGTGGCGTTTGTTTCTTTTATTATTATTCGGATTATTCAATACAATTTTCTATCAGGGAGACATACTTAACATGTATGCATTGATGGGACTGGCGATTCTGCCTGTCTGCAGATTGTCGAACAGGGCTTTGTTTTGGGTTGCAATAGTGTTATTGCTTCAACCGGTATTCTTGTCTCAATTTTTTTACTCTTTGTATAATCCTTCTTATGCTCCCGATGAAATAGACTGTATGAAATATTTTTCCTTGGCATCGGTGACACAGGGCGGAGATTCTTTTTGGGAAATGGTTAAGGGCAATTTTACAAATGGAAAGATTGCGGTTTATGTATGGAGCTGGTTAAAGGGACGTTTTTTTCAGGCTCCGGCACTGTTTATGCTGGGTATGCTGTTAGGTAGAAAGCGTTTATTCATACTTAGCGACTTAAGCGATAGATTTTGGAAGAAGACGGCTATTATAACTGCGTTCCTTACTCTGTTTTTTGTTTTCTTCGAAGATAATTTGACTGGATGGGCAGACGGTTTTGCCAAAGTATCGTTGTCAAGAGCGGTAAATTCATGGTATAGTCTGTCGATGACGTTCTTATGGATATCGGTTCTCTATCTGTTGTATTATAAGGTTGCTTCTCTCAGAAGGTTGCTTGACAATCTGATCCCTTTTGGTAAAATGAGTCTTACAAGCTATGTTATGCAGTCGATTCTGGGAGCGTTTGTTTATTACGGATTCTCATTGGGTTTGTATAAATACACCGGTGCCACATATTCGTTATTGATAGGAATAGTATTATTTCTGTTCCAATCGTGGTTTTGTAGGACATGGTTGAAAAGGCATTCAAAGGGGCCGCTTGAGAGTCTTTGGCATAGACTGACATGGCTAAACTCTTCCCATAGCTAAGAGGAAAAAAATCAACCCCTACAGATATAAAACTGTAGTCGGGTTGATATTTGATATAAAACGTTACTCCGCAGAGAACTGATCTTTACTTGCTCCACAAATTGGGCATTCGAAGTTTTCAGGGACATCTTCCCATGCTGTTCCCGGAGCTATTCCGGCTTCAGGTACACCTACCTCGGGATCGTACTCCCATCCGCATACATCACATACGTACTTTTTCATATAAACAAAGATTTATAAGTATAATGGATAAAGTTACTAACAGCAGCGAAGATACAGATTTAAGACAAAAATTCAAATACATGGTAATATTTTTCTTCATGGTTTCTTAAGACAAGATTTATGTTTGTGACGATTTAGAGAGGACAAAAAACTCTCATCGCATAAACGAAAGAGACAAATAATAAATAATTTGAAAAAATTCAAAGTAAATTATTAGTATTATAAAAATAAAATTCATTAGTTTTGCGATTGATTATCAGTGAATTAATAATCTATTATGTGATTCTATATATTGATATAGTATAGGTGAGGGTCTGCTATAAATAATTGCGAATTTTGAATCAATTAATATATACGAAAATAATCGGAAATCTTTAGCCTATTAATATGAAAAAGGACGTAATGTATAATAGTAAGGAGATCTATTCAGGTTCTTCTGATGGGTATTTCTATTCACCGTTCAACACAAGTGTAGATAAAATGGATCATTTGATGCTGATTAATTTTGAGAAGGATCCTGATGAGCTATACAATGTTTTTGAATTACAGGCAGCGCTTGATGATAACGGACGTATGAGTTTTTTAGTTATTGCCTATTGTAATGACGGTTCGGTTGATATTTATCATCAGGCATCATATCCTATTTGCTCTCAGGCTCACGTCTTAAATGGAGCGACTTTTTATGAACGTCCGCTGGTTAATACTAAGTTTGCCGAATCGACTGATTATCTGTTGGTATATTTTAGTTTTGAAGATAAAAAAGGCAGGTTTATAACTGTTGAGGTTAGAGAATGTCGAAGGTCTAAAAGACGTCCTTTCTTTATGCTTGCTCCCGTAGGTGTGGTTTCCAGGAATCCTATTTCATTGCCTGTTTATTCATTATATGAGATGGAGTTTGCCAGTAAGAGAAATACCCTTATTGATATTTCGATTGATGGTGTAAAACATATACCTGATACTTTTCCTTTGCCTATTGATTGGTCTGTGAATTATTTCACCAGATATTCTACAAACGCGTTTAATGTGGATTGGAATAAGAATGTAAACGGTAGGCTGAAGCCTTTGACTCCGGGTAAGGATAATAGGGCTGATGATAATGATACAACGTACGAATTGATCAAGAATGATGGTCATTATGAGATAAAATGTATGCATACCGAAAATAGTAAGCATATGTTCGGTATATGCTTTTACCCGCCTATACCGGATTTGGCATGTCTTAAGGAAGATGTGACAATCAACGGAAAGTTCAAAATAGGAACTGATTGCTCAAAAGGGCACATAAGCGGTGATTATTATATTGAGAAGAGTGACAAGACCGTAAAAATTAAGGTTGAGCCGGGTGAAGGCTGGCGTCCGAAGGAGAAAAGATGGATGCTGAGATTGATTTACAGAATGGTAAAAGTATTCAGGGAATGGCCGAAGAGTTATTTATGGAATGCTACAATTACGTTTGATACACCCAACCAACCTATTATCCAATCAAAGTGGGAGAGGACCTGATATTTTAATCTGTTAGAGAAATACTGTTATAATATTGTATAGTGCTTTGTTTAATATAAAACAAGAATATATTACTTTTGGAACTGAATATCAGTAGCTTAATAATGTTGCGAGCAGGATTATGCGAGTGACGTAAACGAAGCTTTGATACCATTGACTTTAATCATTTATTTTAAATCTTACATTTATGAGAAGAAACAGGTTTGTTATTATTAGCATGATTGTTTTCGCAGGTTTAGTGTTTACTGCTTGTCCTTATTCCTCTAAGGTCCCGCTTTCTAAGGCAAACGTTAAATACGGGTCTGACCTGTTGGGCAAATGGGAGAAGGAACCTTATCTTGACGAAGAGCCGGACTATGTCATTGTCAGTGATATTGACGGAGTCAAATTTAAAATTGAAAGGTTTGAGTATGATACGTATGAAGAGGATTACGGAGAAGGTGAGACTTATGTGTGTACTATTACCGATATTGGAAAAACAAGATTCTTAAATGTTGGTCAAGGGGATAGCCTGTATTATTTTTATAAAATAGAGATGGATGGTAAAGACAAGTTGAAATTATTCGAGGTAACGGATAATATTGACGAGGAATTTACTTCATCCAAAGAAATGATGGATTTCTTTACAAAAAACAAAGACCTGAGCTTCTTCTATAATACCGATGAAGAGACTTATATTAGATCCGAAGAGTAGAAGAATAGGGATTGGATTTATCAAAATGTAAAGCAGGCAGGCCGGATTCTTTATTTGAGTTCGGCTTGTTTATGCATCTTATAGTTCTATGACATTTCTCGGTAAGAGAGTTTATGATAGACGTATTATCTTGTATTTCAAAATTATTTTTATTATATTTGCAAAACACACCGTTATGAGTAAAAGCTTTAGTAATTAATATAGTTTCTGCTTATTGTTTTCAAAGAAATCCTTAAATAGTCTTTGGATGTCGGTGATAATAATATAGAATATGAGAATTTTTATAATAGCGAATAGACTTCCAATCAAAATTATCAAAGATGAATTTGATGACTTTCAGTTGGTTAAGAGCGATGGAGGATTGGCTACCGGTCTGGACTCCCTGGGCATTAAGGATGTAGAAAAACATTGGATTGGTTGGCCGGGTATGGATGTAAAAGAAACGAAGGTAAAAAACAAACTAAACAAAACTCTGGAGAAGCAAAACTATCATCCTGTATATCTTTCGGAGAAACAAATCAATCAATATTATGAGGGCTATTCAAATAGCGTATTATGGCCATTGTTTCACTATTTCTTCTCTTTTGTGGAATATGATGATAGAAACTGGCGCACATATAAACAGGTTAATGAGATTTTTTTTCAGGCGGCAAGAAAGATAGTTCGGGCGGGGGATATTGTATGGGTGCAAGACTATCAGTTGATGTTATTACCAAGACTGCTTAGAGATGGCATTAAGAATATTAAGATAGGATATTTCCATCATGTGCCGTTTCCGTCTTATGAACTTTTTAAGGTTTTGCCGGAACGAGATGAGTTGTTGATGGGTTTGTTGGGGGCTGACTTGATAGGGTTTCATACTTCCGATTATATGAGGCACTTTGCAAGTTCTATATATAGGGTGCTGAAAATGGATATCAGGCTTGACTGTGTATTACAGGGGCATAACAAGGCTTATATTGACGTTTTTCCGATGGGTATAAATTATGATAGGTACCATGACGCTGCGCTTAATCCCGATGTGGTGGAACATGTAAAAGAGCTGAAGGAGAGTTATGGGAAAGATAATAAACTGATTATATCTGTCAATCGACTGGACTATAGTAAAGGGTTAATACATCAGATAAAAGGTTTCCATCTATTCCTGAAAAATCATCCAAGCTATAGGGGTAAGGTGTCTTTTATGATGATAATTGTTCCATCGCGTGATAAAGTAAACAAGTATGCCAATCTGAAACAAGCCTTAGATGAGAAGATCGGTTCGGTAAACGGTAAGTTTTCAACCATCAATTGGACTCCGATACACTATTTTTATCATAATTTCGACTTTGAAGAACTTATTGCCATGTACTCTATGTCCGATATCGCACTAGTAGGATCACTAAGGGACGGAATGAATCTGGTAGCAAAAGAATATGTGGCGACAAAGACAGATGGGCGTGGTGTGCTTATTCTGAGTGAGATGGCAGGGGCCGCCGTTGAGTTGGGTGATGCCATTATGATTAATCCTAATGATATAAGACAGATAGAGAGTGCCATTGGCAGGGCTCTTAGGATGTCGGTAACGGAACAGAAAGAAAGGATTGAAAGTATGCAGATGACATTGTCGAAACAGAATGTCAACAAATGGGCTAAAGATTTTATTACTCATTTGATAAATGTGTGTGATAAGAATGCACGGATGAATGATAAAGAGGTAGATGAACAGATAATCAGAAATATACGGGGCTCCTATAAAAAGGCATCCAGACGTCTATTGGTATTTGACTATGATGGAACTCTTACCGGTTTTAAGGATAATCCTATCGATGCTTATCCAAGTAAGCAGTTATTGAGTTTTTTGAAGAAGATAGCTATGGATAAGAAAAACAAGATTGTTATTTCCAGCGGAAGGGACAAAGATACTCTGGAGAGATGGTTTGGTAATCTTGATATTGATATGGCGGCTGAACATGGTGTTGCTCATAAAGAGGGTGGAGTATGGAATGAACTTGTTGATAGTGTGATATGGGAAGATGATATTCTGCGTATTTTGAATGAATTTAAGGACCGTACCCCGGGTTCACGCATTGAGATGAAAAAAACTGCATTGGTATGGCATTTCAGAAATGTTGATGACTGGTTGGCTTTACTCCGAGAGCAACAATTGATTAATGCACTAATAGCACCATGTAACCATTATGGTTTGCAGGTTATGAGAGGTAATAAGATTGTGGAAATAAAATACCCCATGTATTCTAAAGGTGATGAGTTTAAAAGGTTATTAAGTAAGGAGCATTATGATTTCATATTGGCAATGGGAGATGATGTGACTGACGAGGATATGTTTATGGCTGTTCCGCCAAAAGGATACTCCATTAAGATTGGAGGGACATCTGATAATGCAAGGTATTACATATATCAACAAACAGATGTGCAGTCTTTTCTTGAACGTATTTGTGGTATATGAACTCGGAACGGAAGATCTGTTATTGTGGGATTACGGCCGTATGAATTTTGACATTGTCAATTCGGCTGAAAAGAGCATGGCTGTATCTATTAGTGCCAAATGGGAATATGCCTGTGGGAAATTTCCCAGCTGTTGTTTGGTTTCGAAGTCCAGGTCTTCACTGAAGAGTTTTACATGATTCGAATATGTTAGTAATCTCTTAAACATTTCTTGGGCTTCTTTACGACGGCCGGTGACATAGAGACCTCTGACCATCCAAAAATTACATATTGTAAAAGCTGATTTGGGTTTCCCAAAGTCATCGTGATTATTATATCTGAACATCAGCCCATTATAGCTGAGATGGGAATATATGGCATTGACAGTCATTATATACTTGGGGTCATCGGCTGATATGAAACCGTATTTTTCCATTAGCAGTAATGAGGAGTCCAGGTTGAGGTTTGAATATGTCTGTGAGAAACTTTTTATTTCTTCTTTCCATCCATTTTCCAATACTTCCTGCCTGATCTTTTTGGCCTCGTCACCATATAACTTGGCATAATATTCATTGTGTAACAGTTTTGCTACCTTAGCAGCTCTGTCTAGTGTTACCCAGCACATTACTTTGGATGAGACGAACTGTTCTTTCTTATTTCGTATCTCCCATATCCCGCTATCGGGATTGCGCCATTCCTTGAAGACAATGCGACATATATGTTTTACTATTTCGAACAGATCTTCTATCTCATCAAGTGTTCCGTTGAAATACTGAAAATACATATGAATTACATTCATCAGATATCCATAGATATCATTCTGTTTTTGAGAATAAGCAGCGTTACCTATTCTTACAGGTTTTGAACCTTCATAACCGCTTAGATATGACAGTTCTGTTTCCTCTATGTTTCTCTCATAATTGATACCGTACATTATTTGAAAACAGTCTGATTTTGAATGGAGAATATTAGTTATAAACTTAATAAACCGTTTTGCAGCTCCGCTATGACCTATTTGGATTAGTGTTTCTATTGACATTGAAGCATCACGCAACCAGCAATATCTGTAGTCCCAGTTGCGAATGTCACCTATTACTTCGGGGATGCTTGTTGTGATGGCAGCCAATACCGAGCCTGTCGGATGATATGACATAAGTTTGAGTATTAACATACTTCGTTCAATATAATCATTGAATTTGGAATATTTTCTTGAACGATTGGACCAATTCATCCAATAGAGTTTGGTACGTGAATACTCAAGATACACCCTCTCCATATCAATATTGATAACTTTCTGATTATAGGATACAAGCAGAAATTCATTTTTAGTGAGTTCAATCTCCTGTGTTTCTGCTATAGATTTGAAATTCAGACTGGAATATAGGTAAATAGTATCTTCAAGATCACTCTTAAGGCATGTTTTAATAAATGCGGATTCGTATATGTTAAATACCTCGCCGTTTGCATAGTTCAACCTTGGATTGTATAATACCTTGAATTTGGGATTTCCACTGATCAGATTTATCATTCTGTACAATTCTGTAGGCATATAATAGTCGGCATCATTTCCTGTTCTGTATCTCGGCATGAAATCTACAACTTCGAAACAACCCTCTTCTTCGCATGTATAACTTGTTACCAGTACATTTGTGTGAGGAATATATTCTTGTGTTATTGTATAGCCGGAAGTGACAATTATTTCAAGACTGCCTCCTTTTTCTTCATCCAATATTTTTGCAAAGACGGATGGAGAGTCAAAATTGGGAAGGCAGAACCATTCTATACTGCCCTTATCGGAAATAATGGCCGCTGTTCGACAGTTTCCAACAACAGCATAATTAAGATTCTTCATTATGATAAAGTTTTAATAATCGATTATTGCCTGATAAATGTACAACATTTTTTCAATAAGCTAAAGACAGCCTTAATGAATGTGTTTACCATGTAGATATTTGACCGAAAATAGAAATAGTGGATGTATTAACAAAAGACAAAGATTGGAGTTTCTTATATATTGATGAAGAGTCAACTTTTCTGTTTAGATATCTAAAAGATAGTATTTTCCGATGATTTCGATTTTTGACACTCAATTAAAATATATTTCGTGGAATGGATGTGTATTTTTTCGTTTCATTCAATTACCTTCGCGAAGGATGCTATATGAGAAATTGATAACTAATAACTAACTAGGGACTAACTAAGAATATGAGAGTTGTAATAGATTGTGACGATGCCGCTGTAGGGTTGAAGAAGACTCTGG
>CAYYEN010000083.1:0-9283 GCA_964470795.1 uncultured Spirochaetaceae bacterium
TTTACAAGATACCATTGATAAGATTGAAACAGATTATCCTGATTATGATGAGTATGATTATAATCTTGGGGAAATTGGTCATGATCCATTTACATTAATCAGCTATCTGTCAGTGAAACATATAGAAATCAATTATGTGGATGTTGAGGCAGAACTGCAGGCACTGTTTGATGAAATGTACACTTTGGAACTGACTCCGGATACGGAAACGAGAACCAGAACTGTTATTAATGAGGATACTGGTGACGAGGAAGAAGAGGAATATGAAGTGTCAATTCTTCGTGTGACTCTTACAGTAAAACCTCTTGAAGAAATCGCACAGTCACATATGACGGAAGAAGAAAAGGCACTTTTTGAAATGTACACCACAACAAAGGGTGCGCTTCAGGTATTTGAATCGCCAGTAGATTATTATTGGTATAACTATGTTTCCAGCTATTATGGATATCGAAAGAATCCAATAACAGGGGACAGGGAATTCCATAGGGGTATTGATATAGCAGTACCTGATAATTCAACTGTATACGCTACTCATGCTGGAACTATAGTAGAGGCAGGATATGATGCATATTATGGCAATTATGTAGTAATAACTGATGACAAAGGTTATACAACGAAATATGGTCACTTAAGTACATTAAATGTATCTGCAGGTCAGACAGTCAGAAAAGGCAAGATAATTGGAAAGACCGGAAATACCGGTTCAAGTACAGGTAGCCATCTGCATTTGGAATGCTTATATAATGGCGAGTATTACAATCCATATTTTTATTTTCTTGCTGGTACGCAGACCATGTATGGCGAGACAACAGGGGGAAGTGGTGCAACGGATCTTGATATTCCATCTTCCTATAGTGATGCACAGGTGGCAGCATTAATTCGTGAGGCAGAAAAGTATCTTGATATGCCTTATGTATGGGGTGGTTCTAGTCCAAGTACTGGATTTGACTGTTCTGGATTTGTTTGCTGGGTATTCAAAAATAGTGGAACATATCCATTAGAAAGAACTACAGCAAATGGTATTTATAACAAATGTGCGCATATATCACCGGATGAAGCACAGCCTGGAGATATTATATTTTTCCAGGGAACATATAACAGTGGAGGACCAGTATCGCATGTAGGTATTTACTGTGGTAATGGTATTATGATTCACTGCGGTGATCCGATTAAATATGCAAGCATTAATACATCATACTGGCAGTCGCATTTCCATTCATTTGGAAGACTTGCCAGATAACAAAATAAAGACCCATAGAAGGCAGTTTGATGAAAAGTCAGGCTGCTTTTTTCATGGGAAAAATGGAGGTAGCAATGTCAAAAATCAAAATTGAAAAGGAATTATCCAGGATTCGAGATCAGCTATCCCAGCTTAAGAAACGTGAAGCAGAGCTTACTAAAGAACTTAAGTTAGCGGAGGACGCTGAAAAGCAGTCGATTCTGGATAAACATCATATTTCCGCGGAAGCCCTGATGGAAATGATAAAAGCAAAAGAGGCTGAGGAAAAGAAGCTTCTTGCTATGTCAAAGGAACAAGGAGGATATAAACCTAATGATTAAGAGGAAACTTTCAATACAGGCGATAGGAGCAATTATTCTGTCGGCTATTTTATTTACGATGCCCATTGGTGCGATTTTTATGAACAGCACAATGGTAACACCTGCACACGCAGAGGAACTTGCTGAGGGTGAAATTACTGAGAACACTGGTGAAGAAAATACTGATACAAACCAGGACAATCAGGATGAAAATGCTGATGGTGAAAATCAGAACGATGATGGCAGTAACACAGATGATGGTGCCAATGATAATGGTAGCGATGATGGTACTGGAGATGTATCTGGTGGCGATGAAGGTGATGGAAATGAAACAGAGGAACCTGCAAAGCTTACATGTACCTGCACCACACATTGTGCTGGCAGATATAACTACGATACGAACTGTGAAGCATGTAGTGATGATTATACCAAGTGTGAATATGTAAATCCTAATGTCACAATTACTATTAATCCACCTCAGGGATGGTTTAATGATTCTGCAAAGGTAAATCTTGGTGTAAGGGATATTAAGAATACTGGTAATTTTGAAATTGCCAAAGTAGAGGCAAAGATTGGTCAGAGCGGTAGTTGGCAGGATGTAACTGAAGAGATGTTTATTGAAATCTCTGAAAACTGCACTGTATATGTCCAGGTAACAGACCAGAATGGAACTATTTATTCCAAGAATAAGTCCATCAAGTGCTTTGATAATGTAAAACCAACATTTAATGCAGCTGTAAATGATGGAATGCTTACTGTGGACACTTATGATGGAGAGTCAGGTGTTGCAGTTGTATATGTAAATGGATATGAGTTCAAGGAACTTACTAATGGCACATTAAATATCAGATTAAAACAGTTTGATGCGTCATATGAGTATTTTTCTATCAGGGTTATGGATAATGCTGGAAATATGTCAGATACATATAAGGTAAAGAATCCATATTATGACGATGATCCAACGGATGATGACGATAAGGGAAAATCAGATCTTCCAGTATCTGTAACACCTAATCCACCATCCAATGCAACTGCTACAGTAACAGATCACACAAAGACTGATGCACAGGGTAATACTACATATTCCAGCGAACAGGAAAGACAGAAGCGTGCATCTATGGCAGAAGAGGAAGCTGCAGAAAAGGCTGAAGCTGAAGGTGACAATGAGTATGAAGGTGGTAAGGAATTCTATACCATCCAGACTGAAAATGAAAAGGTATTTTATCTTGTAATTGACAGGGATGGCGATAATAACGAGACAGTTTATTTCTTAACTGCTATCAATGAGAACGACCTTCTTAATGTAACAGAGAATAATTCAGAGAATCTTCCAATGAATTCAGCTGCAATTGAGTCAGCAATTCCAACTGGAGATGCATTATCAAATAATAATATCCAGGAAGAGGAGCCTACAGAAATCATCGAGGAAGAGGAACCTGTTGAAGAGGAAGAACCAGCAGAGGTTATTGAAGAAGAGCCTAAGAAGCAGAGCAATGTAGGTGCATATCTTATTATGGGAATTCTTGCTGCAGGTGCAATTGGAGCTTGGTACTATCTCAAGATCGTAAATGGCAAGAAGGAAGATTTCATCGATGAAGAGGATGAAGAAGACGAGGACGATGAAGAGTATGAGTCAGATGATGATGGAGAGAATACTGATTCTGATGATGATTTTTTCAATGATCCAGATTCTGTAGATGATGTTGCAGATACGATAGATGATGAGGATTAATCCATCTATCCTATCAATCATATCAGTTTGTAAAGCCAGGTTTTATGCCTGGCTTTCAATATATTTTTAAGGAGGTTATTAAAAAATGGCGAAGGAAAAAGAAAATGTTCAGGCAAATGAGCCTGAAAAGAAAGAGTTCAAAGAAATTACCGTGAAAATGGGTAAGGGGCTTGTAGGTGAGCCTTTCCAGGGTAAGGATGGCAAGGATTACAGACAGATTAAGATACCCAATCAGGATGAGCAGGACAAGTCTCCATGGGCAACTTTTGTTGTAAAGGCAAATGCAGTTCATGATGACCAGTTTGGCAAGGGAATGTGGGTGAAACTTCCTGCAGAAGGTTCCACAACTGTTCGTAAGGATCAAGTGGTAGGACAGGATGAGGCTGGAAAAAATGTTTATGAGACTACCAAGACAAAGGTTCCAAATACGGAGCTTAAGGGGATGGTGGAATTTTATAAGCAGAATGACAGAAGCCAGGAACAGGAAAAATCTGTTCCTAAAGATGCGCTTGAAGATAAGCCAAAGCCATCATTAAAGCAGAAGGTTGAAAAGAAAAAGGAACAGGTGGCTGAAACCAAGAAAAATAAATCTGCAGAAAAGACTCAGCAGAAGGCTCCAAAGTCCAAGTCTAAAGGACAGGAAATTTAGGAGGCTTAAGGAATGCAGTTAGTTATAGCAGAAAAACCAAGTGTGGCTATGTCTATTGCAAAGGCTTTATCTGTATATGATAAAAAGGACGGCTATGTTGAGGGGAATGGTTACAGGATTACCTGGTGCGTGGGGCATTTGGTGGAACTGGTGCAACCACAGGAATATGATGAGCGCTTTCAGAAATGGAGCTTTGATACATTACCGATTATTCCAGATGAATGGAAATATAATGTGAAAAAAGATGTAAAAAAGCAGTTTAATGTTGTGAAAAGGCTTATGAATGCATCGGATATATCAGAGGTGGTATGCGCAACCGATGCCGGGCGTGAAGGTGAGCTGATATTCAGACTTGCATATAATATGGCAGAATGCAGAAAGCCAATACTTAGATTATGGATTTCATCCATGGAAGAAAGTGCTATTCGCGATGGATTTCATGATTTAAGACCTGGAAGGGAATATGACAATCTGTATTATAGTGCACTTGCAAGGCAACAGGCAGACTGGCTTGTAGGAATTAACGGAACCAGATTATTCACTGTGCTTTATAGAAATAAGGTTCTTAAGGTAGGTCGTGTGCAAACACCAACTCTTGCAATGCTTGTAGACCGAGAAGGTGAAATAATGCGATTTCGGAAGGAGCCATTTTACACAGTGAATATCAATCTAAATGGAATTAATGCTGTATCTGAGAAATATAAAGACCGTTCACAGGCAGATATTTTGATGAGCAAGACAAAAGATGGTGAAGCAGCTGTTAAGGCTATTACCAGAGAGCAGAAAAGTGTTAATCCACCAAAGCTTTATGACCTAACATCACTTCAGCGGGATGCGAATAAATTATTTGGATTTACTGCAAAAAAGACGCTGGAATATACACAGAGTCTGTATGAGAAAAAGCTTGTCACATATCCGAGAACTGACAGCCAGTTTTTATCAGATGACATGGAAGCAACAGCTAAAAGTGTAATAGCTGCAATAAAAAAGAATATGCCTTTTATTAACCCCTTTGATGTGGATACTATCCCAGATGTCAAAGGGGTTTTGAATTCTAAAAAGGTAACAGACCATCATGCAATTATTCCAACTATGGAATTATCAAAGGGATTACCCACAGATATCAGCGATGGAGAAACAAAGATCTATTGTCTGATTGCAAACAGGCTTTTATGTGCAACTGGCGACAAATATATCTATGAGCAGACTAAGGTAGTTCTTGACGTTGATGGCGATGAATTTACAGTATCTGCCAAAGCTATTGTAAATAATGGCTTTCGTATGATGGACGATTTGTTCAGACATCATTTTGGACTTAAAAATCAGGATGATGACGAAGATGCTACAGATGATCCATTTGATAAGAATGCATTATCAGAAAGGCTTCGTAAGCTAGGCAAAGGTGAAGTCCTGTTTATTACAGATGCTGGTATAAAAGAAGGTTTTACAAAGCCACCAGCGCATTATACGGAGGCAACGCTTCTATCTGCAATGGAGAGAGCAGGAGCTGCTGAAATGGATGATGATGTGGAACGTAAAGGTCTTGGAACACCAGCTACTAGAGCAGATATTATCGAAAAACTTGTAAAAGATGGTTTTGTGAAAAGAGAAAAGAAGCAGATGATTCCTACGGATGATGGCATAAGGCTTATTACAGTGCTTCCGGATATTGTGAAGTCGCCTAAGCTGACAGCCGACTGGGAGAATGCCCTTGTGCAGGTGTCTAAGGGTGAAATTACAATGAATACTTTTATGGAGGGAATTAAAAAAATGGTTAATGAAATGGTAGATACATATGAGAATGCCGCAGCTGGCAATACGATGGAAAATCCTTTTGAAGGTAATAGTAAGTCGCTTGGAAAGTGCCCAAAATGTGGCGCAGATGTTGTTAGTGGTAAGTTTGGCGCTTACTGTTCTGATAAGTGTGGAATGAGCCTTTCTAAGGCTATGGGAGCAACTTTATCAGATGATGAGGTTAGAGCACTTCTTGAAGGAAAGAAGATTCTTGTAAGAGGTCTTAAGGGAAAGTCTGGAAAGATTTATGATGCATATCTTCAGCCTAAGGGTGTAGGGGAATATTCCTATACAGACAAAAATGGAAATGAGAGAAGTGGATATCAGTTCCAGTTTGATATGACCTTTCCAGATCGCAAAAAGAAAGAAAACTAAGGACTATTCCCTTTAAGGGGAATAGTTGGACACAGTGTCCAAAATTAAGAATTGGAGGAAAAACGAATGCAGATAAAAAGTGAATTATCAAAGGGTGCTTTTGTAACAAAGGCTAATGAGGAAGCTACAGCTAATCGTATGAAGGCATATAACGATGGTGTTATGAAGCTTCTTGCCAAGGCAAATGAGTCTATGGCAGCAAATCAGGGAAAGGAAGGTAAGAACTAATGGCAGATATGAGTTTTGAAGAATTTAAGCAGGAAATCGCTGACAATATTAAGGACCATCTTCCTGACCAGTATCAGGATTCCACAGTGCAACTTAATACTGTACAGAAAAATAATGAGGCACTTGATGCCATTACCATTACAAGTCCGGATTCCAATGTAAGTCCTACAATTTATCTTAATAGCTTCTATGAAGATTATCAGAACGGACAGGATATTGATACTATTATGGATCGAATTGCTGATGTTCGTGTGGAGCATGAAGTTTCACAGGATTTTGATGTGTCAAAAATTACCGATTTTGACCAGGTAAAGGATCATATCGCAGCAAGAGTTGTTGGAATTGAGGACAATGCAGATTTGCTTGATCAGAGACCACATGCTGAAATGGATGATTTGGCAGTTACATACTGTGTAATGCTTGGCGAAGATGCAAATGGTTCCATGAGTGTACCAATTACAAATCAGTTAATGGAGACATGGGGAGTAACACAGGAAGAATTACATGAATTAGCAAAGGCTAATCAGGATGATCTTACACCTTCTACATTTAAGTCCATGAATGAGGTTATGGCAGAAATGATGATTCCGCAGATGATGAATGATATGGACGTGGATCGTGAGACAGCAGAGCAGATGATTTCTGATATGATGCCACCGGAAGATAAAATGTTTGTACTTTCCAATGAGCAGAAGCTTAACGGAGCCGCAGCACTCCTTGATGATAAAATGATGGATCAGATTGCTGAAAGGGTCGGCGGAGACTTCTATATTTTACCCTCAAGCGTGCATGAGCTGCTGATTGTACCTGCAGATGCCGGTATGGATCTTAAGGACCTTGAAGCTATGGTGCAGGAGGTAAATGAAACACAGGTAGCTCCACAGGACAGATTGTCTGACCATGTATATCAGTATGATAATGATACTCATGAGGTTTTCCGTGCTGATAGAGCTGAAGAACATATGCAGGCTAAGGAAAATGCACAGGAGATGCCAAAAGATGCTGTAGCAGATATGCCAAAGGATAAGGCTGAAAAAGCTGCACCTGATAAGGGTGAAAAGAAAGCTGAAAAGGGCGATAAGGAAAAGACTTCCCTTAAGGAGCGCCTTGAGGATAAGAAGAAGGAATCCAAGGAAATGGAGAAGAAATCACCTGAAAAGGCTATGGATAAGGCTAAGAAAAAGGATCAGTCTTTATAAAAGATAAACCATTATTTATCAGGGCGAGGGAGAAATCCTTCGCCTTTATCTTTTATGAAGGGAGCAAATATCTATGGCAGAAAAAAGTAAAAATGATTCTGTAAAAGAAATAACAGATAAATTAGAGCAGGGATTAAAGGAATTATTTGATTCAGAACGTTTTAAGACATATCTGAATACCATGAGTAAATTCCATAATTACAGCTTTAATAATACGTTATTAATCGCTATGCAGAAGCCAGATGCAACACTTGTAGCAGGCTTCCAGTCGTGGCAGAAGAATTTCGAGAGACATGTAAATAAAGGTGAAAAGGGAATAAAAATAATGGCACCTGCGCCATATAAGAAAAAGCAGGAAATGGAAGTAATCGACCCCAAAACGCAGCGGCCTGTCCTGGGCGACGATGGGAAGCCCAAGACAGAGGAAGTGGAGATTACAATTCCAGCATTTAAGCCGGTGACTGTGTTTGATGTTTCGCAGACTGATGGAAAGCCCATACCGGACCTTGGTGTTGCAGAGCTTATGACAAGTGTAGAGGATTTTAAGGATTTCATGAAAGCACTTGAAAGAGTAGCACCTGTACCTATTGAGTATATGGATATTGCTTCTGGTGCAAAGGGGTATTTTTCGCCATCGGAACAGAAAATAGCTATACAAAAGGATATGAGCGAAAGCCAGACTGTTAAAACTGCAGTTCATGAAACAGCGCATTCTTTGCTTCATGATAAAGATCATGTACGTGTGGAAGGTATAGATGATTCTGAAAAGAAGACCAGAAGCACAAAAGAAGTTGAAGCTGAATCCGTAGCATATACGGTATGTCAGCACTTTGGTATTGATACATCTGAATACAGTTTTGGATATGTGGCTGGATGGTCCTCTGGCAAAGAAATGACAGAACTTAAGGAATCCATGGATACCATTAGAAAGACTGCATCACAGCTAATTACCGGTATAGAGAATGCTCTTAAGGAGATAAAACTTGAACGAGAACAGGGGAAGGAACAGAGCCAGGAAGCTACATATGAGATATGGCAACTTAAGAATATTCCAGAAAATAGGGAACTTGCTTTTGAGAGCACAGACCATTTGAAGGCTGCTGGTAAATCTGTTGATCGTGATAATTATGAACTTGTATATAGCGAAAAATTAGAAGGTGCCAGTCTGGAAGATTTATATACGAAGTTCAATATAGATCATCCGGATGATTTCAGAGGTCACAGTATGTCTGTCAGCGATATTGTTGTAATAAAGGATGATACCGGGGAGCATGCACACTTTGTAGATTCCTTTGGATTTACTGAAGTGCCGGAATTTATGACTGAAAAAGAGGCAGTCGCAGATGTTGAAAGACCTGCAATAGCAAAGGATGAAGGAAGCGTATCACAACCTGATTTTGATGTAGCAACTGCAGATGCTGTTATGGAAGAAAAGGAAGTGCTACAGCCTACTCTTATTGTAGCGGAGTGTAGTGAATTCCATGATTTTGGTGAACATTATGAAGGTATTACCGATGTTAAAGAAGCTATAGAAAAATATGATGCGATTCCTGCAGAGAGAATGAATGGTATCAAGTCTATAGGTATCAGTATGCCCCAGCCTGGAGAACCGGAGATGTCTATGGAAATAGATATTATGGTAGGCAAGGCATTTGACCTGGATATGCTTAAATATGTTCCTAATATATTAAATAGTGATAAGGCAATGGAAATGCTGGCAGAGCTAATTGATCATTATCCTGAAAAGGAAATTTTAGGGCAGATGCC
>CAYYEN010000084.1:0-9276 GCA_964470795.1 uncultured Spirochaetaceae bacterium
TTATATCTCTTAATAATTTTTCATAGTAAGGAACAATATAAGGACTTATTTTTGAAACTTTATCTGTTAAAGTTATTTTACTTCCATCTTCAAGGAAGATTTCTTTATTAAATAAAATATTTAAGTCATTAACGATTCTATATAATCCATAATAATTAGCAACTCCTCTAAGATAAGTAGGAATAATATTGTTTATACTATCAATAAGTGGAGGATTAGCACTTCTAGTTATACCCATAACCATACCATCATCTATTCCTAAATCGATAACATTATTTATATCGAAAGCACCAGAACTACTTGCTTTATTACTTCCTAGCGAACGTAAAGGAACATATATTTGACTAATATCAACATCACCTAAATCTTTTGTTAGTTTTTCTTTTTGTTCTTTAGTTAAATTTTTAATAGTATCTCTATCGTTAGTAAGTTCAAGACCACTTATATCTTTATTTCTAATGTTTTCAAAATCATACATCAATTCAAAGAACCCTAATACTTTCTTATTATAAGTAGGCATAAAACTATCTTTTTTAACTATTTCATCTAATTCATTGAATAAATCAATAACATTTGTAATCTTAGTTTGAATTCTATTAGCCTCATTCTTTTTTCTGCTATTTGAATTACCATTAATAAATACAAAACCACCGTCTTTGAAATAGTTTGATTTTTGTCCACCACGAATTCCTTGTTCAATCATTCTACCACGAATTATTTCTCTAAGGATAACATTTCTTAAATATAATATTTGACTATGAGGTATTTCTATTGGATTTCCATCAAGGTCTGTTAAGTTTGTAATCTTAGATAGGTTTTTTTCTAGTGTATCTATTTTTTTACTATTATTTTTTAAGAAACCATCTTTTTCGAAATATTCATAAAACTTATTAGATACCTCAAGTTGTTTTCTTTGAGCCTCTAATATTCTTTTTGTTATTACATCACCAGTTGAGTTTTCCATAAACATTCCAAAGATATTACCAAAACCAAACATATCTAATCTAGTTCCACTAAACTTATCAAAAAGCCTAAAATCACCTATAAGACCTTTTTTTCTAGCGTATGTATGTTTCTTACCCTCTCTACTCTTTAACTCCATTGTGCCTACCAATTTAGTGATATTTTCGACATTATTACTATTTTCTTTCAATACATTTTGTATAGAAGTAGAATAAACTTTATCATTTGATAAATTCATTGAGTTTTTTTGTTCGACTCTTGTATTTTTCATTAGATTATCAATGCTTGCCATAAATTCTAATATTGTTTGATTATCTTCTAAATCTAATTTTACTATAGTTTCTAACATATCAAAAATAGGTGTAAGTTTTTTATCACTTAATATTTTTTTTCTTTCTCTTGAGCCATTTGATTCATTTAGTTCTCTAAGACCAAAATTGATAGGTTTAGTATATTGATAACCATTTGGATTACCTACTATCATTTTATCAAGTTCATTATTGCTAAAAACATCATCTAAATAAGCCATAGTGCTTGAAATACTTGTTTCTAATTTATCTAACATTAAGTTTTTATCTGCAAAAGTTTTATCTCCAAAATTATTTGCTAAACCTAAAATAGTTTCTTGAATAACGTTATTAAAAATATGATTGTAAATTTCACTCTTGTTATAGTTTTTTTCTATAATATTTTCATACTTTTTATTCAATTTCTTAATTATCTCTACTCTTTTTTTACCATTCTTTGTTTTGCTAATATCTTTTAACTTTATTTCACTAAACTTTTTTTGTCTTGAAGATAAATCTTTTATATAATTATCTTTATTATAACTACTATAACTAGTTTTTATTATTTTATTAAAAGTTTCTATTTCTGAGAAATTATCAATACCATTTTTTAAATTTCTTGAATAACGAATATCAACATCGCTAGTAGGTGTTAAATTATAACCAATTTCTAAGAACACAGAAGAATTTTCTCTCAATGCTTTTAATACTTCATTTAAAGTTTTATATTCACTGTTTCTTAAACCATTTTTCCAAGCAATCATCACTGATTGTTCACTTGAAAATTGTCCTGATAATTTTCCATCAAATTCTTTTAAAGCCTTTTGAAATAATTCTGTTCCAATCCCTTTTTTTCTTTTTTCTTCATTAACGAAAAAATCATATATTGAATTACCATTTACAGGAGAGTAAGGAGAATTTTCTATAACACTTATAAATCCACCATCAATATCATAACCTTTTCCATCACCATAAGTAAAAATACGCATATTTCTTTCATCGTCGCCACTAAAAATTTTTTCATTTGAAATTTTAATATCTAAATTGTTTTTTGAATAACGAATATCTTCACTAGATGTTGGATTTAAGTTATTAGTATTTTTGATTTGATTTGGCTCAAACGCAAGAACCATATTTCCATATTTTTGTTCAACTATTATTCCATCATTACCATTTTGAATTGATTGGTCGTAATGTTGTTGTGGATTGATATCAAACCAATCAGAACCATTATACCAATCTTCATTAGCCTTTAAAATATAAGGATTTGTAAGATTTAAATATACTTCTTTTATATGACCATTCTTTCCATAATATTCAGCAGTTTCAACTTTATTTGTAAAATAGAATCCACCTATACTATAAGATGGAAAGTTTTCACCAATTTTAGTAGTATCAAAAACGTTAAAATCACTATTACTTGAACCATGATACATTACCAATAAATTACCTTGTTCATCTCTAACTTTACTATCTTTAAAGAATAGTTCTTGTTCAACTGTAAGTTTTCTACCTTTAGAGTCTATTGTTTTAGAGAAACGAATATCTTTCATATTTTCGATGTGTGATGTTCTACCCTCTTCACCATATACTTCATATGGTATGTTGTTTTCGTTTAATAAGTCAATAAGTTTTTGATTAGTTCCCTTTGGTAATAAAACATTTTTTATTTCGTTAAGATTTACAATTCTTTCTGGTTTAGATTCAAAATATCTAATATACTTATTTCTTAGGTTTTCGAACATTTGAATTATTTTATTTGTTAATTCTTCACTACCATTAATTTCATATTCTTTATACCATTTTTCAATGTTAGTTTTATTTACACCATCTCCACCAAGTTCTCTTAAAATAGTTTCTGCGTTATCAAATGCGATAAATCTATTTTTGTCTACATGCTTTTTATTATCTAATATATCACTTACGACATCTAAAAGTTGATTTTCTAATTCTACTTTTTGAGCGTCAGTAGTATTTTCATCAACAATTTTCCATATATCTTTTTTCATTTCATTAATACTTCTATAATTTTTCATATCAGAAGCCGCCATACTACCAGTTCCACCATAAAAAACACCTTTTTTAGTTTCATTATCAATCATAGATTTTAAAATATTTTCTAGACTAACTTTGTAGTGTGTTTGTGAAAATGAACGTCTATTACCTAAATTTGTAAACAATTCTACGTTATTTCTTATACCAATGTTCAAGATAGCATTATCAATTGCTTCTGTTAGATATTCTTCTATTGTTAATCCATTTTCTAGTGGATTTTTTTCAAAATATTCTTTTGTATCAGGATTACTTGCTATACTTTCAACTGTTCCCTCTAATCCATAATTCATTAACATTCTTTCAATTCTATAACCTTGATGGTCAAAAACTTCTAAACCTGTTTTTTCACCTAATTCTCTAATAACTTTAACGTCAATTTCATATTCAATTTGAGGGAATGTTGAAGTCCATTTATCACCAGACCATACTTTGTTTTTTGTAGTTTTTTTAGGGTCGATTGTATCTTTACCAAAAATAACAGTGATATCACCATAACCCTCGTGATTCATATTTGGTTTAGTAACAGCAATAGACGGCATAGGAAAACCACCTAATTCAATAGTTTTAATCAAGTTATTTTCACCAATATTATGAAGTGCGACTAAATCATCATTGATTGACTCTGTATCTACAACGATTTCATTATCACCCATTTCTAATGAATATCTAACGTCGTCTTTATTCATAAAATATTCAATTGCAATTTTTAAATCATTACTAATTTCAATATCAACTTGTTCGTTTTCATATAAATCTGCTTCTTGATTAGAATCAAATGGACTTTCATATTCGTTAAAACCTGCTAGAAAATTTTTCATAACTAATTTATCATAGAAGTAAGTTAAAGGATTTTTTTCGCCTTTCTTTATATCGTTTTCAATTATCTTTAAATTTTTTCTAGTGTTTCCCTCACTTATTATTTCTTCTTGAGTCATATCTAAGTGTCTTTCTGATTCTCTAGCCTCTACTTCACCTAAAAATCTTAAATAATTATTGAAACTAGTTTCTGCAACAGGGAAATTCTTAATAACTTCTTCTAAAAACATAACTCTTTCGTCCATTTTTAAATAGTTTATATAATTTTTATTAGATGGTTTTTTTAGTAAATCTCTAATCGCATAAATATAACCATCTCTAATATTACCACCTTTTGACCACTTTTCAACAGATTGTATGTAGTGTTGTATTTCATGTATTAAATCACTTCTAAGAGTTTCTTCTATAGCATTTCCAGAAATTTTTTCTCTACTTGTTCTTAACATTTCTTTTCTATTCAAAAGATTAACTTTAGTTTTTTCTATAATATAATCAAGACCAAAATCATCAAATGTAAAATATTCGACTCTACCAGTATTTAAGAAAAGAGTATCTTTAAAACCTTTTTTATTACGAAATTCTGGATTGAAAAATTTTTCTAAGAAATTTTTTATAGAAAAACCAAACCTATCACTTCCAAAAACTTTAATTAATTTTATCGCTTCTATTTCATTAACTTTGTATAGTTTTTTAATTTTTCTTAAAGTTTTTAAATAATTATCTAATAATTCAACGTTTTTACTTATGCTATTAAAATTGCTATCTTCTTTAAAGAAACTTATTCTTATAAATGATGATTTTTTTATTTCTCCCTCATAGAAGTAGGTTGCATAATTAAAATCTTCATTAACATTAACCATAACAGTTAAATCTTTTAAAGATGGATATAGGTTAAATAATGAAACGTGTTCAATTATTTCGTCAAGTGTAAAACTTACATCTTCTAAGTCATATCTATTTGTATTTTCTTTTATTATATTATCAATAGTATCATAGAAAGTTTGTTTTATAGTCATATCTTTATCACTCATTTTAAACTTCCAACTACCTTTTTTATCTACAATCCAACCAGTTTTAGCCTCTATTTCACTTGTTTCAACACCATCTAAATACATTTCTCTCGCTTGATTTAATTTATCATTTACACTATCTAAATTAGAATCTACTATTAAATCATCAATGCTTCTTTCAATAAATCTTTCTAAAGACCTTTCACTAATGAAAGAAAATCTTTTATCGATATCTTTTAGGCTTAATCCCTCTCTGTGACCAACATCTAATGCACGTCTATATAACTTTCTTGCATTAATTAATTCTTTCATAAACGCTTTTTCAATTTTATTGCTTGGATTTTTAATATCTTTTACTTTTTGATTAATCCAATCTAAAACTTTATTAGCAAAGTTTTTATTTTTAGCAATATCATTAATTGATTCTTTATCACCAAGTATTACCTCACTCATTGCAAAAGCAACATATTCACTAGCAACTAAGAAATCTTTTGATTCTATATTATTTAATTTATTAATTTGATTCCAATACTTTTTAACTATATCTTCTTTTTTTAAACCTAATTCATTCATTTTATCTATTAAAACTTGATTTGTATCACCAATTTTATTGATAAAATTCTTTAAATCATTATATTCGCTAGTTCCCTCTAGTGAGTGAGTAAGTTCGTGAGTAAAATTAATCAATATATTCTTATTACTATCAACATTTAAATAAATAATTCCATCCTTGAAAAAACCATTTATATCATTATTACCATCACTATAGAAAACTACATTACTTCCTAACTTTTTAGATAGTTTCATTACATCTTTTTGTTCTTGAGTTATTTCTTTATTAGTAGGTTTTACAACTAAATCTTCTTCAAGTCCATATAAAGTATTTGAATAAGCGTCTTTATTAACATCACCAACAAAACTCTCTAGATTATTAGTTATATCAATACCTTTTTGATTTAATTCGAATCTATTATTTTTTTCATTAAACTCTATAATAGAACTAAAAAAACTTCTATTTTCTAAAAGTGCTTTTTTACTTTCTAAATCCATATCTAAATTAGTTTTTTTATTTAATTGATTTAATAAATTATCTATCTTATTATTAATGTTTTTTTGAGCCTTTTGGAAGTCTTTTCCCTCTTCTTGATATATTCTATCGATTTCATTATTCAAGTCGATAATTTTACCTACTGATGAATTTTTTTCGTTATATGAACCAAACGCTCCAAAGATACCACCACTTAAAGCACCACCTAAGAATGAGAAAACTGCTCTTGATATGAAGTCTTTATTATCTACATCGCTATCACTAATTATAGACTCTAAACCTGCACTAGCGAATTCACTCATAACTTCTTCAATACCCTCTTCAACGGCCGAACTAATTATGTCTTTAAAAAATTTTCCACTACCTGGTAATACTTTACCTAACTTAACACCACCAATTTGTTCTGTTAAACTTTCTATAGTTGCTACACCATAAGCATAGTTATAGGCTTCTTCTATAGAAGCACCTTTATCTATCGCCTCACTAAATCCCCCACCAAAAGATGAAGAGAAAAAGTAAGTCTTAGAAAGAGTAGAACCTATCGCTTGAGCAACTGCGTTAGATGAATTACCAAAATAACTAGAAACGATTGCTGGTATCATTCTACCAACGCTTTCCATAGTTTCACTAACAAAATTACCTGCTTGAGTTTGACCAAAGTCATCTAATAGTTTTCCCTCTGGTGTTATAATTTTTGCTATTTTTGGCGTAATTTCATTTTTGAACCAAGTTCCACCTTTCGCAACAGAAGTAGAAAAATCTTTCATTGAATCGAAAGTTTGTTCTTTAATATTTTGTTCTTTTAATTCGTCTTTTTTTGGAATTAATTTATTTCCTAAATTGATACCACTTTGATTTTCTCCTAAAGTTAAAATACCACTTTTTAAATCAACACTTTTTTTATCTGTAAAATTTAATATTTCGTTAAATGTTTTATCATCCATACCAAAAATATTGCCAACACTTGCACCACTTCTAACAAAACTATCTGCAATATCTATTATTGGATTAGCAAAAGTATATAATAAATCACTACCTATTTCTTTTAAAAATGCTTGAGTATCATCACCAAACCTATTTTCATCAACAAAAACTTGACCTATATTATTAACTAATTGAGTTCCTAAATTTAAAGAACCAGTTACAAAGTCTGTTATACCATTTACTACCCCTTTAACGAGGGAATATCTTCCTAACGTAGCGATATTCAAGGCAGTCCCCCATCTTTTCTGGTTATTGATTCGTTTAATTTCATATTCTCTTAACTTATTTAAGTTTTCATTGAATGATTGAATCATTTTTTGAGAGTAATCTTCATACCCTTTTACAAGAGCGTTTATTTGCTCTTTTTTGTTTTCTTGTAAACTTACATAATTATTGTTTCTAGTAATTTTTACCATTAAATCATTAAAGTTCATTTTATTTTCTCCTATTTTTTCTTAGATAATTCCCATAGTTCACCATCATTTATAGTGAAATAAGCACCATTATACTCTACTACTATAGCATTTTCATCAGTAATTTTATTTTTACCTGCTTTTCTACTTCCCTCAATATAATCACTAAACTTAGATTTATCACCACCAAAGTAATTATCAATCATTTCTTGGACTATTGCTTTTGCATTATGCTTATCTGTAAAGCCTTTCTTCCAATCACCTTTTTTCCAAGCGTCTTTTACATCTACTATACCACCACCAGAATTATTATTATACTTCTTATCAATTGTATACATAACACCACCAATGTTGAAATTACCCTTTTCACCACCAATGCCACTTGCTTGGAAGTCTAGATATTGAGTGTAGTTGCCTGTTTCTTTATCATATTTATAAGCGTTTGAACCATAAATTCCGTTTTGTCCTTTTAATTCTTTGTGAATTGAATCATAAAATTCTTTTTGTTCGTTTTTATTAACAACGTTTTTATTAGTTAATTTATTATAGTTTTGAGATTTTACATACTCTGTATAAACTTGTTCTTCATTTTTTATTTCTTTTACAAACCATTTACCATTATAAGCAAAAGGTGTGTTAAAAGACATTTCATTACCAATTTCATCTATACCACCATATAAATTGCTAGTAGAATCAACTACATTTGATGTTTCTGCTAATATATAGTCTTTACCTCTACTTTCGTAAACATTACCCTTTGGAACTATTCCTAGTGAATCTGGATTGTAGTATGAAATATCATTATTAATGTTGATATTGTTATTTTTAGTAAAGTTTGTGTTTTGTTCAACTTCATACATACCTTTCATATAATCTGCTTGTTGTTTATTTATTGACTTATTAGCAAGTAAACTATCAACATATTTGTCCCAATCACCTTGATTCTTGTAATCATTTGTTTTTGATAATGAGTCTTGAACTACTTTGTTCATTTCAACTAATTTATTTTCTACACTCATTTCCCAATAAGCCTCTTCACCAATCTTATCTCTTACACTATCAAGATAATCTTGTTTATCCATTCCATCTGGTAATAATCCTGTGCTTAAATTATATCTAATATCTGATAATTCTTTTTCTAACAACTCTTTATTTTCAAAATCTTGCATTTCCATTTGTGTTTGCACTAGTCCTAATTCATATTCATTTTTCTTTTCTTTGTATGAAGATTCAAGACCACTTTGTAATTCATTGAAATTAGCATTTATTTCATTAATATTAGTTTGATATTTACCATATACATCTAATAATTGACCACTAACATCGCCAATCCCTAAGTTTGATGAATATTCACCTAAATACTTTTTAGATAATTCTCTAACATAATAAGCGTCCTCAATTTCTCTTTTCTTATTAGTATCTAAGTTTGCTATTTGTTGATTGTAATCATTAAAAATATTTTGTAGACCAGTTTCATATAGATATTTTTTCATATCTAAAGTATTTTTGCCCACGTTGAAATTAGAGAAGTTTATTTGTTCTACATCTACTTGTTTTGTTTTATTATTGGTATCACCAATATTGTTTGCATTAGTAGTATTACCAAGATTGTTTGTATTAGTAGTATCATCAAAACTTCTTAATCGTTCTAACTTTAAATTTTTTGAATAATCTTTTTGCATTTTCCTATTCCTCCCTAA